>JADNEJ010000576.1 GCA_016292295.1 Candidatus Thiodictyon intracellulare | reverse complement strand
CCGGGTTTGCCGGCCCCGGCATAGCCGGAACTTCGCCTCAGCGTGTACCCATCCGCGGGCCAGGAACTGTCCGCGGCGGGCACCTACTGCTCCTTTTAGGTTGAACGGGAGCGACGCTCGATTCAGCAGGCGTTCGAGGAGAAACAGGCCGCGCTCGCGGAGAAACAGGCAGCGTTCGAGACGAGCTAGGTCGCGTTCGAGGAGAGCCAGGCTGTACTCGGGGAAACCCAGGCCGCGCTCGAGGAAAAACAGGCCGCGCTCGAGGAAGAGCGCGCGGCGCGGGAGGTCGAGCGGCGAGCCAAAGAAGCCGCGTGGCAGAAGAAGGAGGCACAGCACCAAGCCACAGAGGCCGCCCTCGCGGAGGTCGAGCGCCTCAAGGCACTGCTGAAAGGCGACAATCCCCCGGCCAGGTCCTGAAGACAGGGCTGCGCCTGCCCGACGACCTCCTCGGGCCAGAGACCCTTCCCTCTATGTTTCTGATATGCTTGTCCGCACTGAGATTGGGCAAGTTATTCGATGCGGCTTGGCCTTGGTGTGGTCTGCCGGTCACCATAAGGTTCAGGACGGGGTTTCAAGCCCCGCCCCGCCTGGGGCCTGCTTTGCGGCGCCTCAGGGCTCGAACAGCGAGGTGCCGTACATCATCACACATCCACCGATCACCGACAGGAACAGCGCCATTCGATCGTGCGAATGAAACTGTACCTCGGGCAGCAGGTCGGACAGGGCGATGCACAGGAAGGTGCCGGCGCTGAAGGCCAGGACCGAGCCGGTGAAGGCCGATTCCAGGGATGTGGCCAGCAGCGACTTGCCCAGGCAGAAGCAAACGACACCCAAGGGGATCAGAGCGGCGAAGAACACCTGGACCAGCAGCGCGCGCTTGCGCGAAGTGCCACCCTTGATTAGCAGCGTGGAGATCGTGAAGGCGTCGGCCGGCTTGTGAAAGACGGTAGCGAGAAAGACGGCCAGTCCGACGTCCGAAGCGGCACCCGAACCCAGGACAGCGCTGCCCAGGGCCACCCCGCCGAGGAAGGTGTGGATGGAGAGGCCAGTCACAGCCGACCAGCCGGCGATATGCGGGGCGGCCGAGTTTCGCTGATCATGGTTGTGCTCATGATCCGAATGCTGGGGGTTGGCATGGTCTTGCTGCCGAAGCACGTACCCATTCGTGTCGTGACTGTGGGGACTGATAAAGCGCTCGATGATGTATAGACCGATGACGCCACAGACCGCCCACAGGCCGAACTGGCGGCCCGCCAACTCGGCGCTCTCCGGCAGCATGTGGAAAAAGGCTGCCCCCAACATCGCCCCGGCGGAGAAGCTCAAATAGAATTGCATACTCCGGTGGTTGATCCGGGAGGCCAGTGGGATATAGCCGCCGATCAGAGATACCGCCGCGATCGCCGCACAATAGATCAGGATCAGCATCACTGTAGGTCCCGTACCGGATAGGTGCGCGAAAGGCCGCTCAAGGGGCGGATGCCGTGGCCATGTTCATCGCGGGGATCAGTCCGCCAAGCCCAGGATCGGCGGCCACCAGGGTGTCCTCGATCGCTGCCGCGAGACGTTCTTCGTGGATGGAACGGCCGATGGCGGTGACCCGGGGTATCTCCTCGCTATGTGGCGCGAAGGCCGCTATTGCGGATCGCCCGCCCGCGACGTCGAAGTGGATCCAGCCGTCGCCGGTGCGCGCGATGCCCTTGAGACGATCGAGCTCCCCATAGCCCCCCGTGGCCGCTCGTTCGAGCATCTCCCGCAGCCTTTGCAGATCGCAGGGCCGCTCTAGACAGAGTCTCCAGGATTTGAGCCCCAGGGCGGCCTCATGGTCATGCCGGGTTTCATGCAGATGAACCAGCCTATGGCCCTGGATCTGCCCAAGGTCGTGCTCGTGCTCGTGCTCGTGGTCGTGCTCCAAGTGATGTTCGTTCTGATGCTGCGGCTGGCCGAGCTGGATGCCCTGAGCCACCGGGCGCGTGAAGAGCCCGTCGAGCACCTCCCGGGGCAGGTCGCCATAGGTCGCCGACACGATCGGCGCCGCCGGATTGAGCGCACGCAAGATGTCCTGTACGGTCTGGAGTTCGTCCGCCGACACCGTATCAACCTTGTTGACGATGAAGGGCGGTGACAGCCTGGCCTGGGTCTCGAAGTATTTGGGAAAGCGCGCAAAGTCGCGCAGGAAGTCACTCGCGTCGATGACGGCGTAGACCCGCAATCGCTTGACCAACAGCTGCAGGTCTGGTTGACACAGGACCCGCAGCAGGGCCGCGATATCGGCCACCCCGCTCGGTTCGATCAGTACCCGCTGCGGCGCCCAGCGAGCCATGATGTCCTTCAATTGGCTCGACAGGTCACTTGGTTCAGCGAGCAACAGATGCAGCCATTCGGCAGTTCGACGACCTCGGCGCCGCGCCCGCTCAGCAGCGAGGCATCGATACCCAGTTCACTGAAGTCGTTGACCAAGGCGACGGGTAACCGTTTAGCCCCCCTGGTTGCCAAGTAGCCGTAGCGAGTCGCTCCGATCAGATGGCTGGTGAGGGCAACGGTGGCGCTTGAAGTCCTTAGCGCCGCTGGCGGATCACCTCGGCCAGAGACAGCGCGTTGGCGACAGGTCTCGATGATGCTGGCCAAATGGGCGAAGGCGCGGGTGTCCTGCGCGGTGCGGGTCCCCATGCCGATGCGGTGGGCGATGACCCAGTGGCGCTGGGCGCGCTCGGCCTCGTTGTTGGTCAACGGCAGCTCCGGATGGTCGAGCACCAC
>JADNEJ010000289.1:1388-2757 GCA_016292295.1 Candidatus Thiodictyon intracellulare | reverse complement strand
AACGGATGGCCGTATTACGTCTGCAGTCAGGGGAACACCGCGGAAAACTGTGTTTTTAGCCGAAAACAGCCTCTTTTTTGCGACAAAAGCCCGTCCAAAGACCTCAGGCGGTGGCGCCGGTCGCTAAGTCCGACAGGCTGCTAGGGTACGAGCCATGCTTAAAACTCTTCAACGAAAGAAACCCATCACCGGCTGCACAGCACGCGCGTGCTTTGCGTTAGGCAGTTCAGGCGAGAGTCAAGCAAGAGGCTTGCCTGCGGCGATCCACCTCAACCATCCCCTCGGCGCGCAGTTCCTGACTCTCAATGAGCGCGAGAATACGCTGGTCATCAAGGGGGCCGGAATATATACCAGCGATGTCCGGCGGTCTGCGCCGAAAGCGCTTGTAAGGCCATACATACTGGTCCGGGCAGATACTGACACATTGCTCGATGCCACGGTTCAGTGCGGTCGCCGCGACCAGTTCGTCCGTGCTGTCGATGCCCTCCGGAGCGGGGATGCAATGCATGCAAAACCCTCCCGCTCGCGGCAGCCGCTCCGCAAACATAAAAATCACCGGTGCGCCGGTGCGTCGTGCAAGCCTATTGACGAGTAGCATAGTGTAAGCGGGGATGCTAAACAAGGGGGCGAAGACGGCCCCCTTGTCCTCCTTGGGCTCTTGGTCGGGCAACACGCCGACATAGTCACCCCGCTCTAGGGCCTGGACCAGGACGCGGATGCCGCGGGCGGTGATGGGCGCAAGCTGCGCACCGCAGCGTCGCCGCGCGGCCAGGATCAGGTCATCCAGGTAGCGCTGGGGCTTGTAGAAGATGGCGGTGGGTCCCTGGCGGGCAAGGTGCAGGCCGGCCAGTTCCCAAGCCCCCAGGTGGGGGGACAAGACGATCAGGCCCCGCCCGGGGGGGCGTTGCAAGAATTCGGCACCGCGCACCTCCCGCACCAGTGCGTGCACCTGATCGAGCGGGCGCTGCCACAGATAGCCGATCTCCAGATAGGTCTTGCCGAACTCGACCAGATTGCGGTCGCGCAGCCGGATCAGCTCCGAAATCTCCAGCTGCGGAAAACAGAGCCGCAGGTTGATCAGGGCGTTGCGCCGTTGGCGGTTGGGCCAGTGGATGAAGGCCCAGCCGACGGCGCGACCCAGGCGGTGGAGCACCGAGAGCGGCAAGCGCGCAACCAGTTGCACCAGGGCGCGTGCGATTTGATTGGTCGCCGCGACCCGCAAGCGCCGCCAGCGGGTCATCTTTTTTTTCGCCATCGGAGCTACTCCTGTCTTGGTTCCGGCCGCGGCTGTCTTTGGTTCCGGCCGCGGCTGTCTTGGTTCCGGCCGCGGCTGTCTTGGTTCCGGCCGCGGCTGTCTTGGTTCCGGCCG
>JADNEJ010000289.1:0-1288 GCA_016292295.1 Candidatus Thiodictyon intracellulare | reverse complement strand
CGGCGCGGCCGACGGCCGCGCCCACTTGCTAAACTGTCGGTCCCGCGACGCCGATCGCCGGCGCGGCCTGCGACACATGATGGCCTGCGACACATGATAACGACCACCAATCGAGGTACCCCTAAGTGAGTGACGATCACCCGATAGCCCTGACCCCTGACGAGGCCCACCGGATGCTGGAGGAGCAGCCCCAGGCGGTCCTGGTGGACATCCGCTCCTCCATGGAATTTCTGTTCGTGGGCCACCCCAAGGGGGCGGTACGCGTGCCATGGATCGACGAACCGGATTGGGTCGTCAACCCCCATTTCACGACCGAAATCCGCAAACTGCTCCTGGGCGGCGCGGTAAGCGAGCCCGATAGCCTCAGCGCCCCGGTGATCCTGATCTGCCGCAGCGGCAAGCGCTCGCTGGAGGCCGGTCGCGCCCTGATCAACGACGGGCTGCGTGCGGTTCATCATATCGACGAGGGCTTCGAGGGCGATCTGGACGAGCACCACCACCGCAGTACCAAGGGCGGCTGGCGCTTCCGCGGACTGCCATGGGAACAGTGCTGAAACGCTGATCCGACCGGCCGCCCGCCGGCCCTGCTGCCGCACGCAGTGAAGTCGATTCAGTAGTGACCATCGATCGCCGCGTCCAGTTTTTCGGCGTCGCGGCGGCACTTGTCGAGAAACTGGAGCTTGCGCACCAACTCCCGGGCGGCCGCCAGGCTGGCGGGGGACGGTGCGGCAAACAGCCGCCAACTCCTTATCGAGGGCCACACTCGACTCCGCCAAGTGGGTCAACACCGTCGCCACCGCCGCGCGGGGATTGGGGCTGGTCTGCGCCTCGACCAGGGTCTCGTGCAACTCCATCTGCTCCATCAGGAAGGCTCCGTCCTTGCTGGTCTCGCTGTCAGTCCCGGGGTCGCCGGTATGCAGTTCCAGCAGGTACTTGGCCCGGGCCAGGGAGTCCTTGAGGGTTCGATAGGCCTCGTTAACCTGTGTCGAGACCTGGAGCGACACGCGCTTCTCATCGTCAGCCGCCACGGCGAAACGGTCGGGATGGGTCACCGCCTGGAGGGCACGATAACGCTCCGCCAGACGCTTGGCGTCCACCGTGAAGCCCAGGGGCAGATCGAACAGCTCGAAATAATTCTTGGATTGGAGAGGTCCAGCACGGCAGGATTCACCACACACAAGGGAGGCGACAGACTAGCAGTCTGTCGGATTTCGGCGCCCCATCAGGACGGCAGGTCCGGTACACTGTCGGGATCAACCCCGATGGTCGCCCGATGGCCGGAGTGCTA
>JADNEJ010000347.1 GCA_016292295.1 Candidatus Thiodictyon intracellulare | reverse complement strand
TGTTCGGTGAAAAGGGTCTAGTCGAGCATAGGGACGATAGTATATCGACGTCGGCTGGTTACGCTAGGGTCATGAGCGAAAATCTCAGATGAGACGTATATGCATATTTCCGACGGAAAGCTCCACGATGTCAATGCTCTCGATTTCCTTGTCCTGGAGCCTGATGCGTTCTAGATCATGGACCGCGGATATGTGGATTTCCTTCACCTCTAGCGCTTTGCAATCGCTGCAGTCTTCTTCGTCACACGGGCGAAGTCCAATACCAAGATGCGCCGCGTCTACTCTCAACCGGCCGACAAAGAAACGAGCCTCATCTGCGATCAGACTGTCGTCTTGACGGGCGCTCATACGCTACATTACTACCCCGAAAAGCTCCGGCGCATCAAGTATCACGATGCAACAACGGATCACACGTTCGTGTTCCTGACGAATAAATTTACCCTACCGGCGCTCACCATTACGGAACTTTACCGCTGCCGCTGGCAAGTGGAACTGTTTTTCAAATGGATCAAGCAACACTTGCGCATCAAGGCGTTTTTCGGCACCTCCGAGAATGCGGTGAAATCGCAAATGTGGATAGCCATCTCTACCTACATATTGGTGGCGATTTTGAAAAAGCGAATGAATATTGACGCCAGCATCTACATTTTGCTACAGATCCTGAGCCTAACTCTATTCGATCGTACCCTGATAAATCAGTTAGTTACTGATAAGGATTCCTGATCCCGCGGACATCCTACAGCATAAGCAGTTGACTTTGTTAGATAAAACGCTGGGGCACGAGTGGCATTGGCTGAGTATATTCAACTTCGTCGCTTTCTACTTCGCCATTCAGCGGGTCATCAATCAGGAACAGGCCGGCAGCCGTCCACTAGCGGAATGCCGCCTGGCAGAGGCCCAGCAGGGCCGCCGGAAACAGTCCCAGCAGCAGGACCGCGAGCCCGTTGACCGTCATGGCGGCCCGCACCCCACTGGTTGTGACGATGGGTACGGCGGTCGTCGGCTGGTCGAAATAGATGAACTTGATCACCCGCAGATAGTAAAAGGCGCCGATGATCGAGAAGAACACCGCCACCAGCGCCAACCAGACCAGATCCACCCGCACCACCGCCTCCAGCACCAGCAGCTTGGCCATGAAGCCGACCGTCGGCGGAACCCCGGCCAGGGAGAACATCATGAGCGCCATCATCGCCGCATACCAAGGGTCCCGATCGTTGAGGCCCTTCAGGTCCTCAAGATTCTGCGCGTCGAATCCCTCCCGACTCAGGATGGTGAGGATGCCGAAGGCCCCGGCCGCGGTCACGGCATAGATGATGATATAGAACATGGCGGCGGAGTAACCCTGAGACGACCCGGCCAGCAGCCCCAGGAAGACGAAGCCGACATGGGAGATGGTCGAATAGCCCAGCATGCGCTTGATGTTGGTCTGGGCGATCGCAACTAGATTTCCAAGCCCTATGGACAGCACCGCGAGGATCAGGAGCATCCCTTGCCAATCCGCGTGCAGCACGCCCACCCCCTCCACCAGGAGTCTCACGGTGAGGGCGAATGCGGCAAGCTTGGGGGCCGAGCCGATAAAGAGCGCGACCGGGGTCGGCGCCCCTTCATAGAGGTCCGGCACCCACATGTGGAAGGGCACAGCGCCGAACTTGAAACCGATCCCGATCACCAGAAAGGCGATGCCAAAGACCAGCACTTGGTCGGCGCTGCCCGCGGCGGCAGCGGCCCGCGCAACCGCCCCGAGTTCAATGGAGCCGGTGGCACCGTAGATCATGGAGACGCCGTACAGAAGCAGACCCGAGCCAAGCGCCCCCAGGACGAAGTACTTCATGGCCGCCTCAGGCCCCAGCAGGGATTCCCGGTCGAAGGCGACCAACGCATAGAGCGACAGGGCCAAGAGCTCCAGACCCAGGTAGAGGGTCAGGAAACTGTTGGCGGAGATCATCACCAGCATCCCAAGCACCGCACAGAGGCACAGCACGTAAAACTCGCCCACCAACAGGTTGCGATCCTTGAGCCAAGGACGGGCGTAGATGAAGGCGAACGCGGAAATAATGAGTACCGTGCTCTTGAGCAGGTCGCTCATGGCATCGCGCACCACGTTGCCGTCCCAGGCCAGCGTTCGCTCCCCCCCGCCGACCCAACCGGTCAGGCCGATCGCGACCACCAGACCCAGGAGGGCCAGCACATGGTTGACACCCTTGTCGGCATCCTTGAGGTAGAGGTCAACGACCAACACCACCGCGGCCGTCACGAGGATCGCGACCTCCGGCAGTATGGGCATCAGATTGGCGGAGTGAAATGGCATGGGTGTCATCCGTAGCTGCGCTCGACTGGCTCGCCCTCCCCTGCCAACGGGAATGAGGCGTACCAGTCAGTTGGTAAATATTCAATCTCGCGCCAGTTCCCGAACGGTATCGGGACCTGCGCTCGGCTGCTCTAATACCCCACGATGGAAATCATAATGTCATTTCTTTGAATATGTCGTAAGCTACCATTTTTTCAGAATTCTACTGATTCCCTACGATGCCATTACTGCATGCTGCCCCCGTCCCTGTAACCGATCGTGAGCGTCGACAACGGCCTTGAGCATAATTCCGCTCACCTTGTACAGTCCCGGCGTTTCCGCTCCCTTGCAGAACATTGTCTTGCGTGCGCAAACCCACATTGGCCAGCCGGCCTTGGGCGGATTTGTGATCAAGGCCGTCGACAACTGAAGACGCTTGAACGACAACCGACCTGTCCGCGGCAAATTGCGA
>JADNEJ010000081.1 GCA_016292295.1 Candidatus Thiodictyon intracellulare | reverse complement strand
GCGGCCCGCGCCGCAATCTTGGTCTTGGCGGCGGCAATCGCCGCCAGACGCTCCTTGCGACGCTCCAGTTCCGCTGGAATGCTCATCCCGTCCGAGACCTGGGCGCCGTCAGTACGCTCGGCCAACGCCAGCCAACGCTAGCAGTGCTTGGACCTCGGCCCGCAGGTAGGCGATTTCCGGAAAACCTTGTACCAAAGGAGGCCTGCGGTTAGCGCTCACCCGAGCAGCACGTCCTTGGCCTCGTTGATCTTGGCCGCCAGATAGTCCGAGCCGCCGCGGTCCGGGTGCAGGCGAAGCATCAGCCGCCGGTGGGCCGCGAAGAGCTCGTTCTGGCCCGCGTCTGCCGCCAATCCCAGGACCGCCCGCGCCTCCTCCGGCACCATGCGCACGGCCGGCGGCAGCTTCGTGTCCACGGCTGCCTGCGGCGCGGCAGAGCGCGGCACTCGCTGTCCGCGCTCGCGCTCCAGATAGACCTCCAGGGCCTCGGCGGAGGCGATGTCTATCTGGTTCCAGCGCACCAGGAGTTCCAGCAGGTCCTGTGTGGAGACAGCGTCCAGCGACTGACCCTGGTGGACCCCATCCAGGAGTTCACCGCTGATACGTCCGGAGAGCTGATCGATGGCCAAGCGCACACCGCGGGTCGCCACCCGGGACTCGTAGGGCCCCTGGTAGTTGCGCGGCCCCTTGAGTTCCCGTACCCACAGCGCGGTGGCGCCGGCCGCCGCGCTCGGCATGACGATGAAATTCAGCACCGGGATCAGGCTGAGCCCGGCCGTCGCGGCGCCGAATCCCAGGCACAGACCGCGGCGCTCACGCAGGCGCTGGCGTTGCTCCGGGAACTTCAGCCCGTTGTTGCCCATGGGGTAATCTGCATACTGGACGGCCAGTATCCAGGCGGTAAACAGGAACCAGAGCACCGGGCCAACCAGGGGCACAAACAACAGAAGCAGAAAGGGGATAGCCCAGAGCAAGGCGTAGAGCAGCTTCCTCAGCTCGTCCCACAGGGTGGGAACCAGGTCTTTAAGCAGCCGCACCGCACCCCCGCCCCCATCCTGTTCCAGGGGCCGCCCGGTGAGCATCAGTTCCACCTTCTGCGCGAGCAGGCCGTTGAAGGGGGCGGCGATGAGATTGGCGATCAGCGAGAACCCGTAGACCACCAGCACCAAGAGCAGGAGGACGAAGAGCGGCCACAGGACCCAGTCTAACCACTGGAGCCAGCCCGGGACCCGTCCGTGCATCCAAGTCACGAACCCCTCGAACCAGGAAACCCCGGCGGCGATGCCGGCCGTGAAGACCAGGATATTGATTAGCAAGGGGACTATGACATAGCGGCGCAGGCCGGGGCGGCTGATGAGACCGCTTCCGGTCAGCAGATAGCCGGCACCGGAGGCAAGATCGACGGGCATGGCTGGATTCGCGTAGTTTGAACGGGGCTGCAGTATACCGAGCCCGGACCCGCAACGCCGAGAGGAGCCGGGGCGGCTCGCCCCGGCGTCCACCAAGCCCGGGGCCTCAGACCGGCGGCAGCGTCACCATCCCGGCCAAGCTACAGTACCCGAACTGCTGGTGCTCCGATTCGGCGCCGGGTAACGGGGGGTCAGCCGGCGAGCTCATCCAGCGCCAGGCCATACAGTGGCTGCCCTTGCAGACGATGTGCTGCTGGGCGCAGGAAACCACCGGATAAAAGAAGCGTTTGGCGTCTTCTTTTTTGCAGATCGTGTCCTAAGTTCCTAGTTGCAGTCGATCGGAGGGGAGTGTCGAGGGGGGCCGCGCCCGAACTCAGGCCACCGCCTCGGCCTGGCCTTCCGTCAAGGCCCGGTGCATGACGATATTGAGCATACGCATGGCGGTCGCGACGGCCGCATAGACCTGGTTGGCGTGCACCCCACGGGTCTTGAACTCGCCCTGCTCACCCTCCCAGGTGATAGTGCACTCGGTCAGCGCATCGCTGCGTCCGCCCTTGGGGATGCGCACCTCGAAGTCCTTGAGCCCAGGCAGGCTGAGGCCTTGCCGCTTCACCAACCGCGCCAGGGCATTGTCGAAGGCGGGGCCTTGATTATAATTTCGCCCACCTTGTTCAGTCCCGGCGTCGCCGCTTCCTTGCAGAACATGATCTTGCACGAGAAAACCCACATGGGCCGGCCGGCCTTGGGCGGATTTGTGATCAAGGCCGAAGGCGGCGAAGCCGCTGCCCGCGGCGCTGAAGACCTCTGCGCCCAGGCGCAGCTTGATACTGGCGGTGGACTCCAGGTCCAGGCTGGAGGTGACGGTGCAGGCGAGCAGCTCCGCGTGGTGATAGTCCTTGCTGTCCAGGACCTCGGCGATGATGAAGGGCAGGTCCTCGATGGTGATAGTCTTCTTGGAATCCCCCAACTCGACGATCCGCGCCAGTACCCGCCGCTGGTTCTCCTCCGACAGGCTGATGTCCAGCCGCTCCAGGTTCTTCGCCAGCGACGCCTTGCCGGCCAGCTTGCCCAGGGCATACTTGCGCCGCCGGGCCAAGCGCTCCGGGGAGAGGCGCGTATGGTAGAGACTGCCCTTGCGGTCCCCGCCGGCGTGGATGCCGGCGGTCTGGGTGAAGACATCGGCCCTCACGATCGGGGAATTGTCGGCGATGCGCTTGCCGGAGAAGTACTCCACCAGCTCACTCACCCGAGCCAGATGGCTCTCATCGATCCCGATGACGAAACCAAGCTGGTCACGCAGACTCGACTTTGGCCATTTTTGCAGTTGGGCGACGGCCCCGCGCGTGACGCCACGGC
>JADNEJ010000413.1 GCA_016292295.1 Candidatus Thiodictyon intracellulare | reverse complement strand
GGGATCATCAAATCGGTGATGGGCTTCCGCCAATTTCTCACCCGTGGACTGGACAGCGTCCAGAGCGAGTAGACGCTGGTCTGCCTGGCGTGGAACCTGAAACGGATGGGGATGGACGTATTACGTCTGCAGTCAGAAGAACACCGCGGAAAACTGCGTTTTTAGCCGAAAGCCGTCTTTTTTTACCATAAAAGCCCGTCCAAGGGCCTCAGGCGGTGGCGACGGTTGCTAAGTCCGGCAGGCTGCTAGTTTACTTAGTGCGGCGCAACTGCCCACCGTGGTACGCGGGACAAGGCAGCGGCGAGACTTGAATCCTAACGGGTCGAGGCAGTATGAGCATCAAAGAATACCGGACGGCAACGCAGGCCCGCGGGGGGCTGCTGGTGGTCAGGGACACCCCGGGTATCGCCTTCGGCGATCGGGTGCGGATCGAGGACCACGCGGGCGGAGTGCGTAACGGGCAGGTGATCCGCAGCGCCGACGGCGAGGTGCTGATCCTGGTCTTCGAGGGCACCGACGACCTGGATCTGGACCATACCTGGGTGCGCTTCTTGGACGAGCCGGTCGAGGTCGCCCTGTCGCTGGAGCTCTTGGGCCGCGAGTTTAACGGCCTGGGAGAGCCCCGGGACGGCCGCCCGCCCATCCTCGCCAACCTGCGCCGACCGGTCAACGGCTCCGCCATCAACCCCGCCGCCCGCACCTACCCGCGCGAATTCATCCAGACCGGCATCTCTACCATCGATGGGCTCAATAGCCTGGTGTGCGGCCAGAAGCTGCCGATTTTCTCCGGCTCCGGGTTGCCCCACAACCGGCTCGCCGCTCAGATCGTGCGCCAGGCGAAATTGAAGGACGAGGACACCAGCTTTTCCATCGTCTTCGCCGCTATGGGCGTGTCATACGCCGACGCCCGCTTCTTCCGCGAGGAGTTCGCCGGCTCCGGCGTGCTGCGCAAGGTCGTCATGTTCATCAACCTGGCGGATGACCCGCCGGTGGAGCGTCTGACCCTGCCGCGCACCGCGCTCACCGCCGCCGAATACCTGGCCTATGACCTGGACCGCCAGGTCCTGGTGGTCATGACCGACATGACCTATTACGCCGAGGCCCTGCGCGAGGTCGCTACCGCCAAGGGCGACGTCCCGGCACGCAAGGGTTATCCCGGCTATCTCTATTCGGATCTCGCCGAGATCTATGAGCGCTGCGGGCGCATCCACGAGCGCCACGGCTCCATTACCATGATGCCGGTGGTCTCGATGCCATCGGATGACATCACCCACCCCATCCCGGATCTGACCGGCTATATCACCGAGGGCCAGATCGTGCTCTCGCGCGAATTGCACAACCAGGGCATCTACCCCCCGGTGCATATCTCACCGAGCCTGTCGCGCCTGATGAAGGACGGCATCGGCAAGGACGACACCCGCGAGGACCACCCGCGGGTCGCCGGCCAGATCTACGCCCTCTATGCCCGCGCCCAGGAGACCCGCAACCTCGCTTCCATCATCGGCGCGGATGAACTCTCCGAGCGCGACCGGCGCTTCCTCACCTTCGCCGACGCTTTCGACCAGCGCTTCGTCGGCCAGGGCGAGGCTGAGGACCGCTCCATCGACGCGACCCTGAACCTCGCCTGGGAGCTGATGAGCGCCTTTCCGCGCGACAGTCTCACGCGGATGAATGAGACCGATTTGGCGAAATACTATATGGGGAGTGATTAAAATATATGGATCGCACCCAGCAAAATAGGGGTGGCCGACCCCGGCCGGGGCGGCTATAGTCCCCTCATCGACCAGCAGATCCGATGATTTCGATCATGGCCTTAGCATTCAAGACCACGCCGCCCGCGCCGGTCACCGGGAGCCTTGATCATAATTCCGCCCACCTTGTTCAGTCCCTGCGTCGCCGCTCCATTGCAGAACATGGTCTTGCGTGCGCAAACCCAAATGGGTCGGCCGGCCTTGGGCGGATTTGTAATCAAGGCCGTTGCCGGGCCTTATGAGAATGACTACAGCCGATAGCTGTTCGAGAATGCCAGACTGCTGACTGAGGGACGGTTTGCCAAGGCCGATATCTCTAACATCGTCGAGGAACTGCAAGATTATGGAGCGGAGCGAGTATCAGGCCATCGAGAGCCACATGGGCGTCCTGCTGCTGCATCTGATCAAGTGGGAGTTTCAACCGCAGCAACGCAGCAGCAGTTGGCGGGGGTCGATCCACAACGCCCATCGTAGCATCGCCAAACGGTTGAAAGAAAGCCCGAGCTTGCGGGCTCGACTCGCGGAGGCGCGCACGGAGGAATCTGCTGACACGCGCTATAACGCCTCCAACGAGACCGGACTGCCAGAAAACGCCTTCCCTGCGGATTGCCCTTACAGTGTCGAG
Organism: Candidatus Thiodictyon intracellulare; assembly: GCA_016292295.1. GTDB lineage: Bacteria > Pseudomonadota > Gammaproteobacteria > Chromatiales > Chromatiaceae > Thiodictyon > Thiodictyon intracellulare. The sequence continues at coordinate 393 of JADNEJ010000413.1, read as the reverse complement.
GAGGCGTTAGATGCCGACGGCCTTGATTACAAATCCGCCCAAGGCCGGCCGGTCCATGTGAGTTTGCGCGCGCAAAACCATGTTCTGCAAGAGAAAGGCGACGCCGGGACTGAACAAGATGGGCGGAATTATGATCAAGGCCGATGCCGATTTCTGACCCGGCGCCGACTGATATCACCGCTGGTCATTGACACCAGACCGGAGACAAAAAATGAATCTCGCCATCGCGGCCGATTCTTCTGGTAAAGACAAGGTTTTATTATACTCAGCTAATGCCAAATTTTCGGTTTCCTCTCCGACAAGTTATTTCAAAATTCTCCGTCAGCAAGCAGCATAAATCGCCCTGGTACTCGCCCGGGTTGCTGAAGAAGTCTGCGCAGGCTTTGCGAAACC
>JADNEJ010000420.1 GCA_016292295.1 Candidatus Thiodictyon intracellulare | reverse complement strand
GTGCTCGCGCAACTGGCCGCGACTGCCTGAGCGGCAGCGCGCGGCATGCCCGGCCACCGCGCCGGAGCCGCGTAGCGGGCCAGACGGATTGGCTCCATGGTCCTTCCAGGGCCCGCTGTGCGGACCCTGGCTACTCGATTGCCGGTTGCGGCTGGCACGATGATCGGGGTCGCTTAAAATGGCCAAAGCCGAAGGGTTGACACCGCACTTTCTTCCGCGATATTCGCCAGAATTGAATCTGATTGAAATCCTTTGGCGTAAAATGAAATACGAATGGGTTCCATTTCTGGCTTACGTGAGGATGACTGCATTAGCTTGCGCAAGCTATCGAATAATAGATTCGTTTTGCGAATTAGATTTCGACGGCATGGCGCTCCACAAATGTTTCCGTTGAGGTACTTGGTTATCGAATTAATTTGTTACGCAAAATCTGGCGGCAACTCAGCAGTGTGATTCGGGTGGGTGGGCGGCGGGATCTTCCAGATTTCGGTGAGAAACCCGGCTGCTGGGGCTGGCTCAGAATCGGAAAGTCGTATCCAAATCACTGAATAAATAGCCATGTACGTTTGCTACATAATATCGGGATTACGCGTGCGTCGCAGCAAAAATGGGCGGCGCTCGGCATCTCGTGCTATACTAAAATTTTATGGTTATGAAACCTGCGCAGGGCTAAATACTTAGGGTCAGGAGACTTAGGGTCAGGAGACTTGGGGTCGGGAGTTTTCGTAGGGGTTTGCGTAGATCTTCGCAAACCCCTCGAAAATTCCCTCACCGATACCCCCCGCCCCTCCGGTGCCCCCCTGGAAAAGCCGGAAACTTCAGGTGCTAAAGTCTCGCCCCGAGAAGTCTCGCTTGCGCCGACGCGGACCGGCTGGGATTTGCTTCGGCGATGGTCGAAGCGCTCTTGTCCCCCGCGGATCGGCCATACATCAGGAGGCTTATTTTGAAAGTCGTTGTTTTCGGCGCCACCGGCAAGGCCGGGCGCGCGGTGGCCATGACCCTGCTGGCCGCGGGACATCAGGTGACCGCCTTTGGACGCAATCCGGCGGACATCCCCGAGTACGAGGGCATTTTCCCGATCGTGGGCGATGCCCTGAACGTCGCCGATGTGGCGTCCGCCGTGGCCGGTCAGGACGCGGTGGTGGTCAGCCTGGGTGATTCCCTCAATCCCGTTGTTCTGAAGCTGGGGGCGAAGCTCGGAGTCAAACGAAACACCCCGCTCAACATCTGCGAGGTTGGCACGGCCAACGTGATCGCCGAGATGGCGACAGCCTCGGTCAGGCGCTTGATCTGCATCACTTCTTACGGCGTCGGCGATACGCGCGACAGGTTGTCGCTAGTCTTCAAGCTGTGGTTCCGCGCGCTGCAGCTAGGCGAGCAACTGGCCGACAAGGAGCGGCAGGAGAAGCTGGTCAAGGCAAGCGGCCTAGACTGGACCTTGATCCAACCGGTTGGCTTGACCGACGGCGCCGCCACCGGGCGCTGGCTGACCAGCTCGGCGGGCGACCGGCGCAAGCGGACTATCAGTCGGAGCGATCTCGCGGCCTTCCTGGCCGAAGTCCTGGCTAATGGCCGCTACGTGCGCGAGACGGTCGTTTTGTCGGGGCTGACCATATCGGAAATGGACTTTGCGAAAAAAGCGGATTGATATCGCTGTTCTTTTCTCCATCGTTCGGTAGCTCGCTGGCATACTTTTGCGCGACGGGCACCGACGATGACGCCGAACGCTATGTCCTTCGCTCTAAATCTCGACATTATGTAGCAAACGTATATGGCTATTTATTCAGTGACTTGGCTACGACTTTCCGATTCTAAGCCAGCCCCGGCAACCGGGTTTCTCACCGAAATCTGGGAGATCCCGGCGCGCCCACACGCCCGCATCGCACTGGGTTGCCGCCAGATTCTGCGTAACAAATTGATTCGATAACTATGTGTAGTTGCTACATAATACCGCTAAATCCGTCAGTTACTTACGCCGTAACCGTTTAGCCTCCCTGGTTGCCAAGTAGCCGTAGCGGGTCGCCCTGATCAGATGGCTTATGAGGGCAACGGTTTTTCTTTAAGTCCTTGGCGCCGCTGGTGGATCACCTCGGCCAGAGATGGCCAGGGCGAGACGGCGTGTTGGCGACAGGTCTTGATGATGCTGGCCAAATGGGCGAAGGCGCGGGTGTCCTGAGCGGTGCGGGTCTCCATGCCGATGCGGCGGGCGATGACCCAGTGGCGCAGGGCGGCAGGGCGCGCAGGTAGGGCCTCGTTGTTGGTCAACGGCAGCTCCGGATGGTCGAGCACCACCCAGAAGGTGTCCCAGTCGTTGAGCAACTCGCGCGCCAGCGCCCGCATCTTCTCATGCGGCGCATTGACCTGATGCAGGCACTCATACAGCAAGGCGTTGAGCATCGGCGCATGCCGTGCACGCAACGCCCCGGCGGGGGGCGGGGCGTTGCGGGCGTCGTAAACGGCGACCATGACCGTTGCGATCACCGTCAGGAGGTCGGTGCCAAAGTGTTGGGTCGCCGGTTCCAAGCCATTTTCCAGCGCCTGGGCCTTGCGGATGAGATGGGCCAGGCAGCGCAGCCGTTGATCCAGGTCGCGATAGGCCAAGCAGCCGTCGCTCATCAACCAGCCGTTGAACCTAAAAGGAGGAGTAGGTGCCCGGCGCGGGCCGTTCCTGGCCCGCGACGGGTACACGTTGAGACGAAGTTCCAGTTTGCCGGGGCCGGCAAACCCGGCGGCGGGTGCAATTCGCGGCCGTAGAGGTATTTCACCAGGGC
>JADNEJ010000158.1 GCA_016292295.1 Candidatus Thiodictyon intracellulare | reverse complement strand
TGGCCCCCCGATTGCCGGTTGCGGCTGGCACGATGATTGGGGTCGCCTAAAATGGTAAAAGTCGACGGGCCAAATTACTGAATAAATAGCCACGTGCGTTTGCTACATAATGTCGGAGAGTCCTGCCTCCCCCGTCGTCGTGGGTTTGCGCCGCTTGCCGATTGCCTTGCGCTCGCGCTCGCGCTCCTTGACCTTCGGCTTGTCCGCGGCGGGCGCGGACCTGGACTTGGACGCGGACTTGTGGGGGCCCTTGCGCTTGCCGGGTCCGCCGAAGGCAGCCTTGAGCCCCGGGATGGCGCGCGCCTGAAATTCAAGCCCGAGATAGCGCTCGATGCTCTCCATCAGGTTCCATTCCTTGGGGCCGACAAGCGCAATCGCCAACCCCTTCTCCCCCGCCCGGCCGGTGCGGCCGGTGCGGTGCAGATAGTCGTCGCCGCTACGGGCCAGCTCGAAATTGACCACGAGTTGGACCCCAGGGATATCGAGCCCCCGCGCCGCCACGTCGGTCGCGATCAGGATGCGCACCTGGCCCCCGTGCACCAGGCCCATGACCCGGTTGCGCTCACGCTGGTCGAGCTCGCCGTGGAGCACCACGCTGCGCTGACCCTGGCCCACCAGAAGGGGACCGAGTGCGGTGGCCCGCTCCCGCGTATTGGTGAAGACCAGGACCTTCTCTGCCGGCTCGTTCTGGAGCAGCCACAGCAGTTGGGCCTGTTTGTGTTCGGTGTCGTCGCTCAGGATCACCTGATGGGCGATGTCCGGGTGGCTCTCGCGCACCGGGTTGATGACCAGCACCCGGGGTTCGCGCAGCAGCCGGTCGGTGATGGCGCTGAGGCCCCGATGGTGCAGGGTGGCGGAGAAGAGCAGCGACTGACGCGCCGGGTTGGTGTGGCCGATAATCGCGAGCACGTCCTCGGCAAAGCCCAGATCCAGCATCCGGTCCGCCTCGTCCAGGGCCAGGACCTCCAGGTCCCGCAGGTCCGCGGCACCGCTCTGGATGTACTCCAGCAGCCGGCCCGGGGTCGCCACCAGGATATCGGGGTTGCGCCGCAGTGAGGCGATCTGGCGGTCGCGCCGCTCCCCGCCAATGATCACGGCCGCGGTGAGCCGGGTGAGGCTCGCCAGACGCATGAAATGGATATAGATTTGCCGCGCCAGCTCGCGCGTGGGCACCAGGATCAGGGCGCGGGTGGCGCTGCGCAGCGCGCGCGCGTCCAGCAGGCGCTGCATGATCGGCAGCAGGAAGGCCGCGGTCTTGCCGGAGCCGGTGGCGGCCGAGACCAGGAGGTCCAGCCCATCCTGGGCGAGCGGAATGACCTGCGCCTGCACCGGGGTGGGCGTCTCGAAGCCGGCCTTCTCCAGGCCGCGTACGAGCGCCTCCGGGAGCATGAATTGCGAAAATTGTGGGTTCATCGGCGGCACAATACCAGGAAACGGAGGCAGCGGGGCGGGAGGCTCAGCCCAGAGTCCCGATCCGCTGTCCCAGCTGCACCGTCCGGCCCGCGGCCAGGGCCGGGGCCCAGGTCAGGGCCCCCGGCGGAAAGAGCAGGACGATGGTCGAGCCCAGGTTGAAATGGCCCATCTCCTCGCCACGCCCCAGGTGCACCCGCCGAGACCGATCCGTGTAGTGCCAGCGCCGACAGCGCAGCCCGAACCGGGCGGGAGCGACCTCACCCTCCCAGACCGTCTCGATCCCGCCGACGAAGATGGCCCCCACCAGCACCAGGGCCATGGGACCAGCAGCGGTGCCGAAGAGACACAGTACCCGCTCGTTGCGAGCGAAGAGCCAGGGCACCCGCTGCGCCGTCATGCGGTTGACGCTGAACAGACGGCCTCCCAGATAGGTCATCTCCGCCAAGTCCCCGGCGAGCGGCATGTGGATACGGTGATAGTCCCGCGGGGAGAGATAGATGGTCGCGAAGCGGCCCCCGTCAAACAGGTGGTGGGCGTCGCTACCGTCGCCCAGTAGGTCGCTTACCGAATAGTCGTGGCCCTTGGCCTGGATGATGCGCCCATCGACGATGGTCCCGATCTGGCTGATGGTCCCGTCCACCGGCGAGAGCACCGCCGCCGGGTCCGGGTCCAGTGGGCGGGCATTCGGACGCAGGGTGCGGGTGAATAAGGCGGCGAGGTGCGGGTAGGCGGCCAGATCGGGTTCTGCCGCCTGGCTCAAGTCCACACCCACCAGGCGCACATAGGCGCGGATCATCCAGCCCTTGAACGGCGCCGCTTCGACCCGGGCGAGTCGGTACATCAGGAGCGAAAGCAGGTGCTGCGGCAGCAGATACTGGAGACCCACGAAGAGGCACGCGCCCCAACGTGAAATCCAGCGTGAGTCCCGGGATTCGGTAGCGTTCATTGCCCCTCCGGCAAGCGTGAGTCCAGATGCAGTCAGCCGTCGATGGTCGGCACAGGCGCACGGCGGCCCTGTCGGTCGTGCCGAGATCTGGTCCGGATCTTACGGACCGCGCCCCCGGGCGTCGAGTGCCAAGACCGGAACGCGGCCGTGCCGGACCGCAGCGGACTTCAAGGCTGGTTTACCGCTGGCCAGCGCGGCATGAGCGAGGTTCAGCCAAAGATAGCTGACGTAGGCGAGGAGCGATTTCCCGGGTATGACACAGAGCGTGACTCAGGCCAACCTGATGATCAATGGCATTATACTCAGCTAATGCCAAATTTTCGGTTTCCTCACCGACCGGTTATTGCAAATATTGCAAAGCTCTCCGTCAGCAAGGAGCGCAAATCGCCCTGGTACTCACCCGGGTTGCTGAAGAA
>JADNEJ010000369.1 GCA_016292295.1 Candidatus Thiodictyon intracellulare | reverse complement strand
CAACCCGGGTGAGTACCAGGGCGACTTGTGCTCCTTGCTGACGGAGAACTTTGAACTTTGAAATAACCGATCGGTGAAATAACCGGTCGGTGAGAAAACCGAAAATTTGGCATTAGCTGAGTATACATAATGCCGCAAACAGTGCGGGTCGCAACCGGTTCGCGATCGAGGTGGTGCAGGCGATCACGGCCGCGATCGGCGTGGATAAGGTCGGTATCCGCCTGTCGCCGTATGGGGTTTTCAACGACACCGGGCCCTTTGCGGACGTCGATGCCCCGTACCTCGCGCTCTGTGAGGACTTCTCGGCGCTGGGACTGCTCTATCTGCATGTCATCGACCACTCGGCGATGGATGCACCCTCGGTGCCGGAGGAACTGAAGGTCCAATTGCCTGACCGCTTCGATGGACCCTTTATCCTGGCGAGCGGTTTCGACCGGGCGACCGCGGAGACGGCACTTTCCGAACAGCGGGCCGACCTCCTCGCCTTCGGTCGTCCCTTCCTGGCCAACCCGGACTTAGTTGAACGGATGCGTGCCGGTGCTGTGCTGAACGCTCCCGGCATGTCGACCTTTTACACGCCGGACGCCAAGGGTTACACGAACTATCCAGCGCTGGTATCTTGAAAAGGTTGGGGACGGGACCAATTCCCCGTCCCGCCGGAAGGTGAGATTATTGCCGCGGGGGCGGGACGCCCCCGCTCCTTATTTACCCCGGTCGCTCGAACAGGTAGTGACTGACCAACCATTCCTGTCCGTTGCGATACCCGAAGAGCTCGGCGCAGGCCATGAAGAAAAGCCGCCAGCGCATCCACCAGGCGGCCGCTTGGTCAGCACCGTAGGTCCGCTCCAGGATGGGCCAGACGCGGGGGCTGGCGGCATCCATCTGCTCAAGCCAGGTGTTCAGGGTGCGCTCGTAGTGACGGCCGTCCCAGCGCCAGCGCTCCAAGAAGCGCAGGTGGTCCTGGAACAGGAGCGGCAGCTCGTCGCTCGGCATGATGCCGCCGGAGAAGAAGTACCGACTCATCCAGTCGCTCGGGCCCTGGTCATCGAAGGCGTAGGGGTGAGCGCGGTGACAGAAGATGTGCATCAGAAAGCAGCCCCCGGGCTTGAGCCAGTCGTGAACCCGGGCGAACAGGGCGCGGTGGTTGCGCATGTGCTCGAACATCTCGATGGAGACGATGCGGTCATAGCGCCCGGGGGCGACGAAGCTGTTCATGTCCGCGGTGATCAGGGTCAGATTGGCGAGTCCGCGCCGCCTCGCCTCCCCTTCGATGAAGCCGCGCTGGCCCTGGGAGTTGGAGACGGCGGTTACTTGGCACTGGAGGAAGCGCTCCGCCACATAGAGGCTGAAGGCACCCCAGCCACAGCCCAGTTCCAGGACCTCCATGCCGTCGGCGATGCCGGCGCGCTCCGCGGTGACCCGCAGGGACTCGTTTTCCGCCTGGGCCAGCGTCTGGACCCCGGCGGACCAGAGACATGAACTGTACTTGCACCGCGGCCCCAGGACCTCCACGAAGAACTCGGGGGGCAGTTCATAGTGCTGGGCGTTGGCCAGTTCGGGGACCGCGGCGATCGGGGAGGCGTCCATCATGGCGACGAAGGCGCGGGTTTCTTCGGCAGCGAGCATGCAGTCCTGTGTGGGCAGCATAGCCAGGCGTTGACGCAGCAGGACGCGGATGCCGGCGCGGGTCATCCCGTCGGGCACCCGGCCCTGTTCTACCCAGCGGATCACGGCGGCAGTGGCGTTGTGCATCTATCATTCCCCTGTTGTGACGGTTTATCCTCTGTCGATCAGGTATTGTCCAAGGCGCCAAATGCAAAGGCCCAGCTTCCGCGGTTCTTGCGTATTGGCTGCACCAGCGCTGCATTCCAGCCGCGTAATCTCTCCTTCCACGGGGCGTCCGCCAGACCCCCTTGAGACCCATCGAGGGGCAGACTTTAGGGCCTGCCCCCGCGTCCGTCGATCATCCCCCAAGCGGAGACTCTACTCATGCGACTCAACACCCAAAAAACCCTGCTCGTCATCTGCATTGCCTCCGCCGTCGGCACCGGGGCCGCCTTCTGCGGCCAGAGCGGGCCTCACGGCGATCCCGGCACGCAGCTCGAGCGATTAACCGAGCGCCTCGATCTGACCACGGAGCAGCAAGCGCAGATCAAGATCATCCTCGAGGAGGAGCGCACCGCCGCCGAACAATTGCGGGCGCAGGTGCGTCAGCGGATCCAGGGGATCCTTACGGACGCCCAGCGTGCCGCGGAAGATGCGCGGCAGCAGAAGCGGCTGGACCGCCATGTGGACCGCCTGACCAAGCGCCTGGGTCTAAGCCTCGAGCAGGTCACTCAGGTGCGCGCGATCCTTGCCGAGCGTCTGACCAACCCGACACTGGGCCGCACCGAGTTGCAGAGGCGCATCGCCGCCGTCCTGACCCCGGAGCAGCAGAAACAGTTCGCGTCCATGCAATCCCGCGACGACCGCCGCGGTGACCACCGGGGCAAGAAGGGGGACGGGCCCCGGGGCGATGACCCGCCCAAGGGCAGCCCCGGCGGCAGACCGCATGACGGCCACCGCGACGACCCGGGCGACGGTCCCGGCGATGGCCCCGCGGATGGACCAGGGGACGACAACGGACGGGACGGCCGCTAGCAGCCTGTCGGACTTAGCGACCGGTGCCACCGCCTGAGGCCCTTGAACGGGCTTTTGCAGCAAAAAAAAGACTGCTTTCGGTGAGAAATTGGCGGAAGCCCATCACCGATTGGATGATCCAGAACACCGGCTCGACGGTCTGTTT
>JADNEJ010000607.1 GCA_016292295.1 Candidatus Thiodictyon intracellulare | reverse complement strand
CAGGGCCGGCTCATCGGCGCCGCCGGGGGTGTCCGCCGCATCCGCTACGTCCCCTAACACCGCAGGAACATCGGCCTCGCCAGCGGGTGCTTCCTGACCGCCATTCCCCTCCCACAACAACCGCGTGCTCGGTAGCCGCGAACTGTTGGAGGGAGTCTGCCCAAGTCGCTCGCGCACCGCCTGCAGATCCGCCAGCGCCTTGCCCAACAACGCCCGCGCCTGCGCGGGCGTAAGCATCTCCAGATCGGCGTCATCGCATTGTCTGAGGTCGTGATCGCTCAGGTGCATGGTAGTGGCGTGGCGGCACTTGCCCGCTCTTGCTTAGGAGCTTGTGCCATATTCTGGCACGGCCGACGAGCTGTGTCGCGTAGGCTTATAATCGCCCACGAGGGCTAAGAAGAGGGCTAAGAACAGGGGGGCTAAACGGCTACCCTGATAGACGATGTTGCCGGTAGCGCCGGCCACCGATTCCAGCGCCTCCACCAGGGGGACGCCGGCGGCGAACATGTTGAACAGGGTACGGGCAAAGCGCGCCAATGACGCCTTATTGAGGATCGGGCCGATGATCGGGATCTGCAGGAGTGTACGGCCGACGATCTCGCGAAATTTGCGCGAGCGCTTGAACAGGTTACCGATCGCTCAGATGGCGCCGGCGACCGCCAGAAAGACTGCCCACCACCACTCCCGCAGCACGTCCGACATGCCGATCACCGCCAGAGTGAAGGCCGACAGGTCCGTCCCGAAGCTGCTGAACAGCTCCTTGAACTGGGGGATGATGAAGATCAGGATCACCACCGTGACGAGGATGACCGCCGTGGGATAAAACAGGGCCTTCTTGATCTTGCTCTTGATGGATTCAGTCTTTTTCTTGTAGACCGCAATTTTGTTCAACAGGATGTCGAGCACACCGACCTGCTCATCAGCGGCGACGGCCTTGATCATAATTCTGCTCACCTTGTTCAGTCCCGGCGTCGCCGATCCCTTTTAGAACATGGTCTTGCGCGCGTAAACCCACATGGGCCGGCCAGCCTTAGGCGGATTTGTGATCAAGGCCAGCGCCGACCAGATTGCAGAACAGGCCGTTGAAATAGAGCAGATGCTTGCCCATGGCCTCAGCCATGGCGGTACCGCTCTCGATATTCTGCTTGATGGCGAGGATCAAGTCCTGCATGGCCGCGTTGTCGTGTCCCCGGCCGACGATGTCAAATGACTGCACCAGGGGCACACCGACGGCCATCATGGTGGCGAGTTGGCGGCTGAAGATGGCGATGTCACCGGGGCGGATCTTCTTTCTGCCGCTGAAGATCGACGTGCCATTTTTCTTTATTTTGATGGGGTTGACCCCTTGGCGGCGCAGGTCCGCGCGCACCGTCGTGATGCTCGAGGCGCAAGTCTCGCTCTTGACCCAGCCGCCGCGGCTGTCTGTTCCTTCCAAATTGAATACATAGGCCTTTTCGGCCTTGGGCGGGGCCTTTAGTTTAGGCATGGGCCTCTGCGCTGCTGCCAGTGCCATGGGCGTCAGTCCTTCGGACTCGGTTGATCTCTTCAAGGCTGGTGATCCCGGCCTTGGCCTTGCGTAGCCCGGATTGTCACAAGTTCGCGACCCCTTCGCGCGCTGCCTGTTCGGCCAACTGGAGCGCGTTGCCGCCCTCCATGATGAGGCGGCCGATCGCCTCGGAGACCTTCATGACTTGAAAAATCCCGATTCGCCCCTTGTAGCCCTTATTGCAGCGTTCGCAGCCGACCGGGCGGAAGACGGTGATGCACTCGTCAAGATCGGCGTCCGTGAACCCCTCCTCGCGCAGGGCCTCGCGCGGCACCTCCTCGAGCTGCTTGCAGCTTGGACAGAGTTTACGGGGCAGGCGCTAGGCCATGATCAGCAGGATCGAGGAGGCAATATTGAACGGCGCCACATCCATATTAGCAAATCTGGTGAGCGTCTGTGGGGCGTCGTTAGTATGCAGGGTAGACAGCACCATGTGTCCGGTCTGAGCGGCCTTGACCGCGGTCTCCAGGTCGCGGATCTCGCCGACTATCAGGATGTCCGGGTCCTAACGGAGAAAGGCGCGTAGCGCCGCGGCGAAGGTCAGCCCTGTCTTTGGGTTTATGTTGACTTAGTTGATCCCCGGCACCTGAATCTCCACCGGGTCCTCAATCGTGGAGATGTTGGCATCGGGCGCGTTGAGGATGTTGATCGCGCTGTAGGATGTTGATCGCGCTGTAGAGGGAGACGGTCTTGCCAGAGCCCGTGGGGCCCGTGACCGGCCTTGATCATAATTCCGCCCACCTTGTTCAGTCCCGGCGTCGCCGCTCCCTTGTAGAACATGGTGTTGCGCGCTCGAACCCACATGGGCCGGCCGTCTTTGGCGAATTTGTGATCACGGCCCCCGTGACCAGGATCATCCCGTAGGGCTTCTTGATGGCGGCGAGGAAGAGGTCACGCTGCTCCGGCTCAAAGCCCAAGGCATCGATCCCCATCTTGGCCGAGGTGGAGTCCAAGATCCGCAGCACCACTTTCTCCCCGTAGAGGCACGGCAGAGTGTTGATGCGGAAGTCGATATCACGGGTGCGGCGGAGCTTGAGCTTGATGTGCCCGTCCTGCGGGACCCGGCGCTCGGCGATGTTCATCCGCGACATGACCTTGAGCCGGGCGACCAGGCGCGTGGCGATGTTGAGCGGAGGATTGGCGACCTCGCGCAGCAGCCCGTCCTGGCGGAAACGGATGCGGAAGTCACTAGTACCTCGCGATGGAATCGCTCGGACCACTTCTGGCTAGGCTGCCAGCGGC
>JADNEJ010000255.1 GCA_016292295.1 Candidatus Thiodictyon intracellulare | reverse complement strand
GATTCTGCGTAACAAATTGATTCGATAGCTATGTGCAGTTGCTACATAATGCCGGATAAATTCCACCGCGGTCGCAAACAGGCGCGCACAATGCCGGGCGGGTCGCGACGAGGTCACGAGGTCAGGTTGAATCGGGTACACTTTGGGACACTTCCAGCCCAAGGCGAAGTCAAATCCGCGATGGCTCTAATACCCGGCGTGCAGGTTCTGCTCGGCGTCAGCGGCGGTATCGCTGCCTACAAGGCGGCGGACCTGGTGCGTCGCTTACGTGAGCGCGGCTGCCAGGTCCGGGTGGTGATGACGGCCGCGGCCACCGCCTTCGTCAGCCCGCTGACCTTCCAGGCGCTCTCGGGCCACCCGGTGCGCACCAGCCTGCTCGACCCGGCGGCCGAGGCCGGCATGGGCCACATTGAGCTGGCACGCTGGGCGGATCTGGTACTGATGGCCCCCGCCACCGCGGACCTGATCGCCCGCCTCGCCGCCGGCCTGGCGGATGACCTGCCGACCACCCTGGTGCTCGCCACGTCGGCCCCGCTGTACCTGGCTCCGGCCATGAATCAGCAGATGTGGCGTCATCCCGCGACCCAGGAGAACCTGGAGCGCCTACGCGAGCGCGGGGTGCGTATTCTGGGTCCGACACAGGGCAGCCAGGCGTGCGGCGACCTGGGACCCGGGCGTATGCTGGAGCCCACGCAGATCGTCGAAGCCCTGCTGGCCGAGCGGCCCGCGGCCGGTTCCGACGCCGACGCGCAGGACCCGCCTCGCCCGGGTCCGCTCGCGGGGGTCCGGGCGCTGGTCACGGCGGGCCCTACCCAGGAGCCCCTGGACCCGGTGCGCTATCTGGGCAACCGCAGTTCCGGGCGCATGGGCTATGCAGTGGCCGCGGCCCTGGCGGGACTGGGTGCCGTCGTGACCCTGGTCAGCGGCCCCACGGCCCTGCCCACCCCGGCAGGGGTCGCACGCATCGACGTTCAGACGGCCGCCGAGATGCATACCGCGGTGATGGAGCGCGTCGGTGCGACGGATCTCTTCGTCGCCGCGGCGGCAGTGGCGGACTATCGACCCGCGGCACCGGTCGCACAAAAGATCAAGAAAGCGGACCGCCAGCTTATAATGCACCTGGTGCGCAACCCGGATATCCTGGCCGCAGTCGCGGCCTTGCCGGGCCCGCCCTTCACGGTCGGCTTCGCCGCCGAGACCGAGCGGGTTGAGGAGCAGGCGCGCGCCAAGCTGCTCGCCAAGAGGTTGCGTATGATCGCCGCCAACCGGGTCGGCGCCGCGCAGGGCGGCTTTGAGCGCGACGAGAACGCCCTGATCGTGCTGTGGCCCGACGGACGGCGGGAATTACCCATGATGCCCAAGATCCGGCTCGCCGGGGAACTGGCCCAATTGATTGCCGAGCGCTATGCTGCATCGCCTTGAGGTCAAGATCCTGGACCCGCGCCTGGGCACCGAGTTTGCGCTGCCCCACTATGCCAGCGGGGGTGCCGCCGGGCTCGACCTGCGCGCAATGATTGATCTGCCGCTGGCGCTGCCGCCGGGCGCCTGCGAACTGATCCCCACCGGGATGGCGATCCATATCGCGGTTCCGGGGGTGGCCGGTCTGATCCTGCCGCGCTCTGGACTGGGGCATCGCCACGGGATCGTGCTCGGCAACCTGGTCGGGTTGATCGACGCAGACTATCAGGGGCAACTACTCGTGTCCTGCTGGAACCGAGGCGCCGAGCCCTACGTGGTCGAGGTCGGCGAGCGGATTGCCCAACTGGTTCTGGTTCCGGTGCTCCATGCCCAACTTGCCCTGGTCATAGGCTTCGCCGAGTCGGCGCGAGGGGCAGGCGGGTTTGGTCACACCGGGCTACAGTGAGCGGGCCCCAGCGGGTCCGGGGGCTGTTTCGACGTCGACACCATCAAGTCGCGCGGTTAGGAGGCACGGTATGGCATCTGGGCGCAATGAGGACACGCGGCGCAAGGCAGCGGAAGGTGATCGTACCTCAGGACTCAAGGGGTTCTGAGTCCAGAGCTTTGTCGACATCGCCCTGGTGTTGCTGTTGGTCGTCGGCCTGCTGCTCTACCTGTGGACCGCTCGCGAGACCGCCAACGATCGGCTTCACCTGGAGGAGGCAACGGACGCCCTGGGCGAGCAGGTGACGGCTGCGATGGCGCGCATCCGCAGTCAGGTCGACACCTGGCGGACCGATCCGAACCTACGCGCTGCCTTCCACAAGGCCGGCAACCCCGAGGTACTCCATAAAGAGGAGAAGGCGCTGCTGCGCACCCTGCCGGGAGCACTCAGCATTCACCTGTTTGCGCCGGAACAGACCAGTTCGGTCGAGGGTATCCCGTTCATGAGCTATGCGGGGCTGGACCTGGCTCGCAAGGCGGCCCAGGACCGTGCCGCGACCCTGATCGAGGTCCACAAGGTGGGCCAACCGGACATACAGCGTCAATAACTGAAGACGCTTGAGCGACAACCAACCTGTCCGCAGCAAATTGCAATGCGCGCACGGATTATCTTATTGGCGAGTCGAGACGTCGGCGTGCGGGCGACAGCCGACGAACTCAGTATCGGTCGATCTACCGTCCAAGCTTGGCGGCGGCAGTGGACGGAGAAGGCGTTGATCATAATTCCGCCCACCTTGTTCAGTCTCTGCGTCGCCGATCCATTTGAAAACATGGTCTTACGCGCGAAACCTCACATGGGCCGGCCGGCCTTGGGCGGATTTGTGATCAAGGCCGACGGAGAACTCCGACGCCAGCGTCGCGGAGCGGTTGTCGGATGCCCCGCGGCCC
>JADNEJ010000250.1 GCA_016292295.1 Candidatus Thiodictyon intracellulare | reverse complement strand
CGCAGTTGGATGCCATTGTCGAGCGCACCCGTACCGAAGCGCTGCCGGTGCACGAGAAGTGTTGCTCGAGTGGGCGATGTGGTAAGGAGGAGCGCTACGTGAGCCTTGATCGGCGGCGTCCACGACCTTTCAGGATTAGCGTTCGCTTGCGCACCAAGGGTCTTCCCAGGCGGTAGGATCAACGGGGGGAGTCGCGCCGTCGCGCCCGCGTCCGTGCCAGAATGGCGCACCCCATCCGGTACCGAGGCACCATGCTCCCGATCGTTGACCGCTATATCCTGAGCGAGGTCGCGAAGGCCCTGCTGGCGATCCTGATCACGCTGATGCTGATCGTCGCCAGCATGCTCTTTCTGCGGACCCTTGAGGAGGTGAACCTGGGGGCCTTGAACGCCGACCTGGTGCTGCGCTTCCTGGGGCTGCAGATGGTCCGCGATACCGCGACCCTGCTGCCGCCGTCCTTCTTCATCGCCGCCCTGGGGGCACTGAGCCGTCTGGCCCGCGACAGTGAGTTGGTGGCGCTCAATGCCTGCGGCATCGGGCCGCGGCGCCTGTCCCGGGCACTCGTGCTGCTGGCGCTGTCGGTAGCGCTGGTCACGGGCTGGTTCGCCCTGGTTCTCCAGCCTTGGGCGGCGGCGGGAATCGCCGAGATCCGCCTCCAGCAGAAGGATCAGGCGACCCAAATCGCCGGGGTTCAGGCCGGGCGTTTCTATACGGAAGAAGGGGGAAAGGTCGTCGTCTATGTCGGGGCCATCGCCAAGGGCAAGGGCCTGGAGCGGATCTTCGTCCTCGACCGGCAGGGGGATAAGACGCGCATCGTGGTCAGCGACAGCGGTCGCCACCGGGTGGATGATCGCACCGGGGATCACCTGGTGACACTCATCGACGGACATCGCTTCGATGGTAACGCGGGGGAGGGCAACTATCTGATTGCGCGCTTCCGTGAGTATCAATTGCGGGTCGCGGGCCAGGGCCCCGAGCCGCTGGTGACCAAGAAGTCGACTACACCCTCCTTGGTTCTACTGGAGTCCGCGGACCCCATGGCGCGTGCCGAACTGGAGCACCGTATCGCCGCCCCCTTGGCGATCTTCACCCTGCTGCTGATCGCGGTGCCCTTGGTCGCCATCTCACCCCGGCAAAAGACGTCGGGGCGACTCTTTCTCGCCTTTCTCGCCTATTTCACCTTCTTCAACCTGCAGCAGTTGGCGGAGACCTGGTTGGGGAATGGGACAACCCCGGGCTGGTTGACCAGTTTTTGGTACCAGGTGCTGGTCGTGGCGCTGGTGTATCTGGTGATGCTGCCGGAGACCCGCTGGTACAAAGTTCTGCTTGAGCGCCTCGGGCGAGGGACCCCGAACCCCTGACCCTGGAAAGAGCAGATCTCCCGCCCAGCCGCCAAGCTCGCCGGACCCGGATGCATCGCGAAGCGCAAGTCCATATACCATTCGTCACTGGCTTGCGGCGCCGGCTAGGCCTACGTGCGACCCTTGCCCTTGCTCAGCGACGGGGCTAAGCTCGTCATTAGCCCCGGTTTGCGGTGGCGGAATCGGACTGCGGCGGTTGAATCTTGTATTTGTCCTTCCCTTTCATCCCGGGCTCGATGCTGCCGGCGCTACGCCGCCCCGGCGCTCTACGTGTGGCCTTCCTCCTGGCGATCACATTGTTTGCCTTGCTGTCGGTGTGTTTCAAGGCGGCGCCGGCGGCCGATCTGACCATCGTCTGTGGTCTCGAAGGGATCGATCACCCCCATTGTCGTGCGGCCGCCGAGACCTGGGCGCAGGCCCCGGGGCCATCGGGTGCAGGTGCTGCCGGCACCGGATGACTAGCCGAGCCAGTTGCGTCTGTACCAGGAACTGCTCGAGGTCGGCTCGCCCAAACCCAACGTGCTGGCGATCGACGGGGTGTCGCCGAGCCTGTTGGCGGGCCATCTGCTCGATCTGCGTTCGCGCATCGGTGCGACCGATGCGGACTACCTCCCTGAGCTGATTGCCGCCGATACGGTCGCCGACCGGCTGGTGGCCTTACCCTATTCGCTGAGCTTCGGGCTGCTGTTCTATCGTCGTGAGCTGCTCGCGCGCAGCGCGATGCCGGTGCCGGACACCTGGGACGGGCTCGAGCGGGCCGCGGCGGTGGTGCAGGATCAGGAGCGCAACACCGGCAACGCCCGTTTCTGGGGCTTCCTATGGCAGAGTGAGCGCGCGGAGATCCTGACCTGCAACGCGCCGGAATGGATCGCGAGTTGCGGGGGCGGGACCATCGTGGCGGCCTCGGGCCGCGTCACCATCGATAACCAATTGGCGCTCATCGTCTTGCAGCGGGCGCCCAACTGGCGGTGGGATCATCTCGCCCGCGTCCCTGCGCGGTGTCACCGGGCCGGACTCGGTGGCTCAGTTCACGGCCGGCAATGCCGCCTTCGTACGCGCCTGGCCAGGCGCGTGGCGGCGTTTGAACGCCGCGGGATCAACCCCGATGGCCGTCCGATGGCCAGAATGCTACTGCCGATGCGCCGCTTCCACCCGATGGACCGCGAGCTTCATTGCCTGCAACCTTCACCCGGACCACGACACTCTGGCGACCTTCCGGCGCTGCTGCCGCAAGGAATTTGAAGCGGCCTTCGTGCAGGTGCTGGAGGTTGCGCGAGAGAACCGGTGCAGCCGCTTCGGCAGCGTCTGCCTGGCCGAGACCAAGATTCATGCCAACGCCAGCCGCCACAGCGCCTTGTTCTATAGGCATGCCGAGGCCATGGAGGCGCACCTGCGAGCCGAGGTCCAAGCACTGCTGGCGTTGGCCGAGCGCAC
>JADNEJ010000227.1 GCA_016292295.1 Candidatus Thiodictyon intracellulare | reverse complement strand
GCGCGCGAAAACCCACATGGGCCGGCCGGCCTTGGGCGGATTTGTGATCAAGGCCGCTCTGCCGGTCAGCCGCTCGCCAGTGACACGACCGCCTTGATGCGGTCGGCCTCGCGCTGGTCGCGCGTACGCCGGTGGGCGGCACGCAACTCGGCGAGTTGTTCGGCGGAGCAAATATAGGGACGATAGTATATCGGCGTCAGCCGGTTACGCTAGGATCATGAGAGAAAATCTCAGATGAGACGCGTATAATACTGGAGTACCTCTGGGGCTCTGCTCCTGGTCGGGGCCACCGCGTTTGCGGATAGGTCCTTGGCCCGCGCAGCGGACCGATGATCGCGCGGACCCCCGAGGCCTGCCGGGGCCAGGATTGCGCCCGCCGACACGCATCGCCCGGACCGCCTTGCGGAATCCGCTGACGACCCACACCTTTCGCCCTTTAGAAGGGCATCTGCACGGGGCATACACAGAGAGCTCAGACTAAAATCAAGAACCTGTAACCGGGCCTATCCCACCTCTGTGAGCGGTGCGAGCAAAAAACCCAAGTTCTTATTTTAATTCGTGTTAATTTGCGAGCCAGTCCCCGTTAACGCTTCAAGCGTCATGCCGAGCCGCCGGCCGGGCGGCCCATCCACGGACCTCAAAATCCAATGTCGGAAATCACCCCCCAAGAGATCGTCGCCGAACTGGACAAGCACATCGTCGGCCAGGACGAGGCCAAGCGCGCGGTGGCGATCGCGCTACGCAACCGCTGGCGGCGGATGCAGATCCCGGAGCCGATGCGCACCGAGATCACGCCCAAGAACATCCTGATGATCGGCCCCACCGGGGTCGGAAAGACCGAGATCGCGCGCCGTCTGGCCCGTCTCGCCAATGCCCCCTTCATCAAGATCGAGGCCACCAAGTTCACCGAGGTGGGCTATGTGGGCCGCGACGTGGAGTCTATCATCCGTGACCTGGCGGATATCGGCATCAAGCTGTGCCGCGAGCAGGAGATGGCCCGGCTCGCCGACTTGGCCGAGGCGGCCGCCGAGGAGCGCATTCTGGACGCCCTGCTGCCACCCCCGGGGGGCTTCGAGGAGGAGAGCCGCTCCACCAGTGCCTCCACAGCCACCCGGGAGAAATTCCGGGCCAAGCTGCGCGCCGATGAGGTCGACGAACGGGAGGTGGAGATCCTGGTCTCGGCCGCGCCGCTGGGCGTGGAGATCATGGCCCCGCCCGGCATGGAGGAGATGACGAGCCAGCTCCAGGGCCTGTTTCAGAACCTGGGCCAGGGCCGCACCAAGCGACGCAAACTTCGGATTAAGGACGCGCGCAAGCTGCTGCGCGACGAGGAAGCGGCCAAGCGGGTCAACGAGGAGGAGTTGAAGCTGCGCGCCATCGAGAACGTGGAGCAGAACGGCATCGTCTTCCTGGACGAGATCGACAAGGTCACCCGCCGCGGTGAGGGCATCTCCGGGGCCGACGTCTCCCGCGAGGGGGTGCAGCGCGACCTGCTGCCCCTGGTGGAGGGCAGTACGGTCTCCACCAAGCATGGCTCGGTGCGGACCGATCACATCCTGTTCATCGCCTCGGGGGCCTTTCACCTGGCGCGTCCCTCCGACCTGATCCCCGAACTACAGGGCCGGCTGCCCATCCGGGTGGAGTTGAAGGCCCTGACCACGGAAGACTTCGTGCGCATCCTGACAGAGCCGGACGCCTCGCTGACGGACCAGTACAAGGCGCTGCTCGCAACCGAGGGGGTGAACCTGGAGTTCACCCCGGATGGCATCCGCCGCCTGGCCGAGATCGCCTGGCAGGTCAACGAGCGCACCGAGAACATCGGCGCTCGGCGGCTGCACACGGTCCTGGAGCGGCTGCTGGAGGACGTCTCCTACAACGCCTCGGACCTGGACCGGGTAACCGTGACCGTCACGGCCGCCTATGTGGACCAGAACCTGTCCCAACTGGCGGCGGACGAGGACCTGTCGCGCTACATCCTCTGACGGTCTGGCGGCCGGATCGGCCGCCGCGCAACGATGGGTTTCGCTGCGCTCTGCCCATCCTAAGGCCCTACGATCGAAGAACGTCTTACAGCCACAGGGTGGATAAGTCTCACCCATATTCATCAATACCCCGCGCGCCAGCGGCGCGCGGGGTAAGAGTACCAGATGCCCGCACCGACCGAACTTAACCTGCACCAACTGTCCCGCGTCCTGAACGTCGCCTTCGCGGACGGCTCCCGCTTCAGCCTGCCTTGCGAGTACCTGCGGGTCTTCTCACCCTCCGCAGAGGTCCAGGGCCACGGGCCGGGCCAGGGGACGCTCCAGGTCGGCAAGGAGGACGTGGGCATCGATCGGATCGAGCCGGTGGGCCACTATGCCGTCTGCCTGCACTTCGACGACGACCACCACACCGGCATCTACTCCTGGGAATACCTCCACCACTTGGGCGTCAATCAGAAACGCCTCTGGCAAGAGTATCTGGACGAACTCGCCCAGTCCGGGCAGCGGCACAAACGTGCGTCCTAAACCGGGGTCGCCGGGTGGATGCCCGACGGTCCCAGGGATGGCCTCAGGTGTGTTGCGACAGACCGCTCAAGTTGACCTGGTCGACCTGGTCGATGAGGCGGGCGAAGGCATAGTCGATCTCGTTGTAGTTATTGTAGAAGCCGTGGGTGGAGATACGCGGCATTATGTATATACGTCTCATCTGAGATTTTCGCTCAGGACTCTAGCGTAACCGGCCGACGTCGATATACTATACTCAGCTAATGCAAAATTTTCTGTTTCCTCACCGACCGGTTATTTCAAAGTTTTCCGTCAGCAAGGAGCGCAAGTCG
>JADNEJ010000614.1 GCA_016292295.1 Candidatus Thiodictyon intracellulare | reverse complement strand
CCGGCATCTGGGCTAAAGTTTTTCGCGGCAGGGCCTTCGGACATTTTTTACTACCCTGCGTTAGTTTGCACTTCCAAGGGTATAAAAGTTCGCAGGTCATGCTAACACCTTCGACGCTTATGACCGACTTTCACGCTTTGTCTTGGGCGGATTTTATGATCAAGGCCCGCGGCATCCCATTGAGCGTGCGCCCGGGCGGGGGCGCATCCGCCGGCCCAGCCAACTCGCAAAGAGCAGTTGTCACGCCAAGGTGCCAAGTGCGCCAAAGGTTTTTCAGTGCGTTATCGGCGTTGTGCGATTCACCCGCGGGGTGATCTGGATGCTGGATTTACCCTCTTGTATTTCTTGGCGAGCTTGGCGCCTTGGCGTGAGTAACTACCTGATTCATGGTCAAACACAACCACCTGGCAGGCAGGGGGCCGGGCCTATGGCAGCGGGTGCGAATCGGCGACAATGCCGGGCCTCATCCTACCCGGAGCCCCCATGGAAACTACTCTTCCCGCTGCCCCTACCCCTGACGATGCCGCCCTGTGGCACGGCGACCGACTCTACCTGGCCGATCAGCGGCTGCTGCCCGACCGGGCCGAGTTCTTGGCTCTGGATGACGCCCCGGCGGTCGCCGAGGCCATCCGCGCCATGGTGGTGCGCGGCGCCCCGGCCATCGGTGTCGCCGCCGCCTACGGGGTGGTCCTGGCCGCCCGGACCGCCTACCGTGCGGCCGGTGCGGCCTGGCAGGACGCGATCACCCCCGACCTGGAACTCCTTTCCAAGGCGCGGCCGACCGCCGTCAATCTGGCCTGGGCGGTGCGTCGGATGGCCACGCTCATCGCGCGTCTGGACGGTGCCGACCCGGAACCAGCGCTGTTGCAGGAGGCACTCCTGATCCACGCGGAGGATCGGGCCGCCAACCACCGGATGGGCGACCTGGGGGGCGAGTTGATCACCGGGCCGACCGATGTCATCACCCACTGTAACGCCGGGGCCATCGCGACCGGCGGTTACGGGACCGCCCTGGGGGTGATCCGCAGTGCTTATGCCGCCGGGAAGGTCCGCCGCGTCTACGCCGACGAGACCCGCCCCTGGATGCAGGGCGCGCGCCTCACCGCCTGGGAACTGATGGACGCAGGGATTCCCGTGACCCTGCAGGCGGACGGGGCCGCGGCCAGCCTAATGGCGGGCGGCGGGGTAGGATGGGTGATCGTCGGCTCGGACCGCATCGCCGCCAATGGGGATGTGGCCAATAAGATCGGCACCTATGGGCTGGCGATCCTAGCCCGTTACCACGGGGTCAAGGTGATGGTCGCCGCACCCACCTCGACCGTAGACATGGACCTGAACTGCGGTCGCGATATCCCCATCGAGGAGCGCGACCCGGAGGAACTCCTGTTCTGCCGCGGCCGCCGCCTGGCCCCGGCCGGCTGCGCCGCCCGCAACCCGGTGTTCGACGTAACCCCCGCTGCCTTGGTCGATGCCATCGTCACCGAGCGGGGGGTAGTGCTGACGCCGACGCTGAAGAAGATGCGAGCGCTGATGGGGTGATCAGCGCCACTGCTCTCAGCGCGGCACGGCGATCTGCGCCAACAGGGCGCGGGTCGCCTCGCGCTCGGGGAATTCCCGCGCCGCCAGACCCGTCAGCAGACCGATGGCGCGCTCGCGCGCCCCGTAGCGGCCAAGGCAGCGGCTAAGTGGTAGGCGAGGCTCGGATTGGCGCTGTCGACCGCCGCGGCCCGCTCCAATACCGGCAGAGTCCGCGCCGGCTCATGCAGGGCGAGCAGGGCGGCCTCTAGGGTGTCGGCGATTTCCGGCGGTTCGGGAAGGGTGGCTTGGGCCTGTTCGGCCAGGGCCAGGGCGGCCTTGAGGTCCGTCTCCAGCAGCAGCATGGTGAGATTGTTCTGCGCGATCGGGTCTTGCGGCTGACGGGCGAGGACGGCGCGGTAGTGGTTGGCTGCCGCCGCGCCGCGGCCCCGGCCGAGTTCGAGCTGCGCCAGCAGTGATCAGGTCTCCAGGTCGTCCGGATGGGCGGCGAGCCAGTCGCGGCCGGACTCCAAGGCCGCCGCGGTCTCGCCCGCGGCGGCCAGGGCCCGCATCAGAGCGTGCCGATAGCGCGGCTCTTCCGGCGCCCCGCGCCAGGGCGAGCCGGCCTTGCTCGAAGGCGAGCGCCGGCTGCCCGAGCGCGAGCGCGCCCAGGCGCAGCGCGAGCAGTGCCCGCGCTTTATCGCCCGACTGGGCGGCGAAGGCGGCGTTCACGGCCGGTCCGGCCAGCGGGTGCGCGTGGTCTAGGGTGAGGGCCGCGGCGAGGTCGTCAGCGATCTTCTTCGGCTCCTTGGGCGCCCCCCGCGGTGCGGGCTATGACCATCAGATAGCGCGGTTCGGCGGCGTTCGGGGCGGCCTCGATCAGTTGCTCGAAGGTCCCCAAGGTCGGCGCGGGCTGGTCTGTGGCAAGCTTCAGGACGGCCCTGGTGCGCAGGACCCCCGCGCCCTGCGCCTGATCGGCCGGGGTCTCGGCCAATACCGCCAAGGCGCCGGCGCTGTTCTTGCGACTCGCCAGCAGTTGGCCCAGGGCCAGGCGCAATGGCAGGTTCCGCGGCGCCGCTGCCAGTCCCTAGCGCCGCCGGTCCGCGACGGCGGCCGGGTCCTGCTCCTGCACGTCCAGGGCGGCCAGCATCAACAGGGCGACGGTGTTCCTGGCATCCGCGCGCAACAGTGCCTGCAGCGGTGCGCGGGCCGCCTTGAGGTCCTGGGCCGACAAGGCGAGGCGAGCCGGGCTAGCAGCCTGTCGGATTTCGGGGCCCCGTCGGGGCGGCGGGTCCGGTACACTGT
>JADNEJ010000616.1 GCA_016292295.1 Candidatus Thiodictyon intracellulare | reverse complement strand
GTCGCGGTCCATCGGGTGGAAGCGGCGCATCGGCAGTAGCACTCCGGCCATCGGGTGGCCATCGGGATTGATCCCGACAGTGTACCGAACCCGCCGCCCCGACGGAGCCCCGAAGTCCGACAGGCTGCTAGGGTGCGCGCCGTTGCCCCCGTAGCCGGATCTCACAGCCGCACCGTGTTGTCCGCTCCGGGTCGACCAGAACCGCTAGCAAGTAGATGGCCGTCGGGACTGAAAGCAACCGCGTTGACCACACCCTGATGCCCCTCCAACACGCACGCGCACTCGAGCCCCAGTGGCCGGGTTCCACAAGCGCACTGTTTTATCTGCCGAGGCACTGGCGAGCAGGCGCTCGTCGGGGCTAAAGGCAACCGCAGTAACCCCATCTGGGTGGCCATCAAGGGTACCGACTATGGTCCCCGTACCCAGGGCCCAGAACCGCAAGGTGTTGTCCTGAGAGTTGACGAGCAGGCGCCCGTCGGGGCTGAAGGCTATCCCCATGATCGCGGACCGCGAGGCGATGTCCGCAATGACCCGCTCCGGATCATCGATCACTTCCCCCTCTGCCACCAGCGGCGGAAGATCCCCAGCCGCCAGGCCGCGGACCAGGCACAAGAGCAAGAGCCCCCACCAGCCAGGCCTAAGCCGTCGCTAAAGCGTCTGCGCTCGGCTTACGAGAGCACCCGCAGCTCCGCCCGCACCACCGCCGAGCAGCGCCAGACCAGCCGCTCCCGAACCGCCGGGCCCTCGGTGCGCAGCAGGCTCAGCCAGTAGAGCCGGCGCAGCAGCGGGTTGCTGATCCAGGTCCGGAAGGCCTCCAGGTCGGACCGGGCCAGCCAATCTTTAAGGTCCCGACGCTAGTCCGGGTCCTGGGCGATGGCACTGAACTGGGCCTCGATATGGCCGGAGCGCCCCAGTCCCTGGGCGCATTCTGGCAGCGGTCGGCCCTTGGCCCGGAGCCGCTGGACTTCCAGGATCAGGCGCGGGTGTCCGCCGCTCGCCGTCAGGATCGCCAGTACGTCCTCCGCAGATAGATCCAGTGGCGGAGTGGAGCACCTGGCCTGGTCCATCAGGTCGCCTGTGTTCCACTCGGGCCAGTGTCTGGGCTCGGCGTGGCTCAGCAGAGACAGGTCACCCTCGACATACTTGAGCCCGGCGAGCCCTTCGCCGCCCACCAGCACCAGGTGCAGGGCGTCACCGTGAAAGTCGGAGAGTCCGCGCAGGCAGGCCGCGAGCTGCCGGCGGCCGGAGCCGGAGCAGGAGTCCAGGCCGCTGACTAGCAGGAACAACCGCTCACCGGCGGCGAGCCGATCTTCCAGGCGGGACGCGAAAGC
Organism: Candidatus Thiodictyon intracellulare; assembly: GCA_016292295.1. Taxonomy (GTDB): domain Bacteria; phylum Pseudomonadota; class Gammaproteobacteria; order Chromatiales; family Chromatiaceae; genus Thiodictyon; species Thiodictyon intracellulare. The sequence continues at coordinate 1,511 of JADNEJ010000616.1, read as the reverse complement.
GCCGGTATCCCGGGGCGGCGACCGCATCCCGGCGCGCCGACCCAGGGTGCCGAAGAATTCGAACTCGGTGGCATCTGGACCCTGGGGCGAGGCCAGGTGGAGCGCCCGATCCGGGCCAAAGCGTTCCTTCGAGCGCTCACGTAGCGCCGCCAGAGACCCGTTGAGTTCCCGGTCCGCCTGGGCGAGTAGGATCAGGGTGAGATAGCTGTAGAGAAGTTCAACCTAAAAGGAGCAATAGGTGCCCGCCGCGGGCCGTTCCTGGCCCGCGGACGGGCGAGCAGGCGCCCGTCGGGGCTGAAGGCTATCCCCATGATCGCGGACCGCGAGGCGATGTCCGCAATGACCCGCTCCGGATCATCGATCACTTCCCCCTCTGCCACCAGCGGCGGAAGATCCCCAGCCGCCAGGCCGCGGACCAGGCACAAGAGCAAGAGCCCCCACCAGCCAGGCCTAAGCCGTCGCTAAAGCGTCTGCGCTCGGCTTACGAGAGCACCCGCAGCTCCGCCCGCACCACCGCCGAGCAGCGCCAGACCAGCCGCTCCCGAACCGCCGGGCCCTCGGTGCGCAGCAGGCTCAGCCAGTAGAGCCGGCGCAGCAGCGGGTTGCTGATCCAGGTCCGGAAGGCCTCCAGGTCGGACCGGGCCAGCCAATCTTTAAGGTCCCGACGCTAGTCCGGGTCCTGGGCGATGGCACTGAACTGGGCCTCGATATGGCCGGAGCGCCCCAGTCCCTGGGCGCATTCTGGCAGCGGTCGGCCCTTGGCCCGGAGCCGCTGGACTTCCAGGATCAGGCGCGGGTGTCCGCCGCTCGCCGTCAGGATCGCCAGTACGTCCTCCGCAGATAGATCCAGTGGCGGAGTGGAGCACCTGGCCTGGTCCATCAGGTCGCCTGTGTTCCACTCGGGCCAGTGTCTGGGCTCGGCGTGGCTCAGCAGAGACAGGTCACCCTCGACATACTTGAGCCCGGCGAGCCCTTCGCCGCCCACCAGCACCAGGTGCAGGGCGTCACCGTGAAAGTCGGAGAGTCCGCGCAGGCAGGCCGCGAGCTGCCGGCGGCCGGAGCCGGAGCAGGAGTCCAGGCCGCTGACTAGCAGGAACAACCGCTCACCGGCGGCGAGCCGATCTTCCAGGCGGGACGCGAAAGCGCCGGTATCCCGGGGCGGCGACCGCATCCCGGCGCGCCGACCCAGGGTGCCGAAGAATTCGAACTCGGTGGCATCTGGACCCTGGGGCGAGGCCAGGTGGAGCGCCCGATCCGGGCCAAAGCGTTCCTTCGAGCGCTCACGTAGCGCCGCCAGAGACCCGTTGAGTTCCCGGTCCGCCTGGGCGAGTAGGATCAGGGTGAGATAGCTGTAGAGAAGTTCAACCTAAAAGGAGCAATAGGTGCCCGCCGCGGGCCGTTCCTGGCCCGCGGACGGGTACACGCTGAGGCGAAATTCCGGCTATGCCGGGGCCGGCAAACCCGGCGGCGGGTGCAATTCGCGGCCGTGGAGGTATTTCACCAGGGCGCGG
>JADNEJ010000610.1 GCA_016292295.1 Candidatus Thiodictyon intracellulare | reverse complement strand
AACCTGAAACGGATGGCCGTATTACGTCTGCAGTCAGGGGAACACCGCGGAAAACCGCGTTTCTAGCCGAAGTTTCTAGCCGAAAACAGTCTCTTTTTTGCTATAAAAGCCCGTCTAAGGGCCTGAGGCGGTGGTGCCGGTCGCTAAGTCAGACAGTCTGCTAGACCCGAGCGGGCTGGCGGGTCAAGTGCCTCGTGTGGTCATTAGCACAGCGACTCGCAGGGGATGCCGTCCTGATCGGCTTTGATTCCCCCGTTGTGGCGAATCAAAGCAAAGTCCTGAAGCGCAGGCTAAATAGGCTTCGTGACCTTCAACAACACGCCGATGATCAGCGAGGTCTGCAGGATGCCGGCGCCGACCACCCAGCGCGTCAGGTCGGCCTTGGCTTCTGCGATGCGTGCCTCCAGGTGCAGTTCGTTTTCGCGCAGGGCGTACCGTAAGTCGTTGTCATGCATGGCTACAGCCATCCTTGATGGCAACGTCCACATCGGCGCGCGAGGTCCAAATGACCTCCACGATGGTCTCCGCCTGGTTCTCCTGGATGCCGACGTCCTTGAGCGTCCGGACGAGCTTGTGGGTGTCGAAGGCGATGGTGGTCATGCTCAACCCAGGCATTATATAGCAAACGCACATGGCTATTTATTAACAGTGCCTTGGCTACGACTTTCCGATTCTGAGCCAGCCCAGGGAGCCGGGTTTCTCACCGAAATCTGGGAGATCTTGGCACCCACCCGCCCGAATCGCACTGAGTTGCCGCCAGATTCTGCGTAACAAATTGTTTCGATAATTATTTGCAATTGCTACATAATGCCGGAAATCCGGCTGCCGGGGCTGACTCAGAATCGGAAAGTCGTAGCCAAGTCACTGAATAAATAGCCATGTGCGTTTGCTACATAATGCCGCGCAACCCCCGCTCAAGTCGGCCCGGCGCTCCAGCCGCTCCACCTCCTGGTGAGCGACTGGACGGTTTTACGATCGCTGCCGGACACGGCGAACATGCTGCCAAGGGTCTGCTCGATGACGCAGAGCCGCAGCTCGATGCGGTCCAGCCGCTCACCGTGTTGGTCCTGCTTGGCGCGAATCGCGCGCAGGTGCTCGAGGACAAGGCTTCCAACGTCGGCGGTCATTGGCTGCCCTCTGCTCAGAAGAACGACTTGATGACGATGGATGCGACCCCCGCCAGCAGCAGCCCGAGCATCCATTGCAGCAGAGTGAACTTGCCCGTCAGGTCGCTGCGCAACAGGGCGAAGTCGCTGCGCAACAGGTCGATCTGCGCCTTAAGGCGCTGTTCGGTCTCCTGCAAGGCGTGCCGCAGGTTGGTGTCGTGGACGGCGAGCTCGGTCTTGGTGACCGGATCGGCCTCGCCCTGGGCCGCCCGGAAGGCCTCGGCAATGGCCTCCGCCTGGTTCTCCGGCAAACCGGACTCCTTGATGGTGCGGATGAACTTGTGGGTGTCGAAGGCGATGGCGGTCATGGGTTGCTCTCTGCTCAGAAAAACGACTTGATGACCAGCGAGGCGACGCTGGCCAACATTAGGCCGAGCATCCATTGCAGCAGCACAAACTTGCCGGTCAGGTCGCTGCGCAGCAAGTGGAAGTCACCGCGCAACGCTTCGATCTTCGCCTCCAGGCGCTCGATGTCGCGCGCACTGTCCACCTCAGAGGTGGACAGGACCTCGGCCAGGGCTTGTGCCTCAGCCCGCGCCTGCTGCGGCGACACTCCGCCGGCTTCCAGGCGCTTGGCGTACTTGAGGATATCGAAGGTGATGGCGGTCATCGGCGGTGCTCCTGATGGCTTCCCAAGAAACGCTAGCCTCGGTTCGCCGCCGGGTCAAGCGCCGTATCTTTTGCTAACGTCAACGCACCCTGGGGTAACCCCATGACCCCCACCTGGTCCATCACCGCCGACGGCGCCGACCTGACCGCCAAGCTCAAGGACTACCTGCTCGGCATCACCATCACTGACAAGTCCGGCATGGAGGCCGACGAGCTGGAGCTGCAGGTCGCCGATTCCCGGGCCGACATCGCCATCCCCTCCCAAGGACGCCTTCCGGAAGGTGTCGCTCGGCTACCTGCAGACCGGCCTGACCAAGTTCGGCACCTTCACCGCCGACACCATCGAACTGGCCGGTTCCCCGCGCGTGCTGAGCATCCGCGCTCACAGCGCCGGCATCACCGGCGATCTCAAGACCCGCAAGACCAAGGACTGAGAGGCGACCACCGTCGGCGACATCGTCATCGCGGTCGGCGGTGAGCACAACCTGATCCCCACGGTCAGTAAGTCCATCAGCGGCAAGCCCGTGGCCCGCCTCAACCAGACCAACCAGTCTGACATCAACTTCCTCTCCCGACTCGAGCAACTGTTCGACGCCATGGCCACCGTCAAGGAAGGCCACATCATCTTCACCACCCACGGTACGGGCACCAGCGTGAGCGGCGCCGCCCTGGCCGCCATCACGCTCAAGCCGGCCGATGTAACCTCACTACCGCTTCGAGACCACTACCCAGGACGTGCCGACCACCGTGGAGGCGCGTGTCTATGATCGGGAGACGGCAACCGAGGAGATGGTGCAGGCCAAGCGCTCGACCCTGGTGTCGCTCGCGAAGCTAGTATCTAGCGATGGAATAGCTCGGACCACTTCAGGCTAGGCTGCCAGCGGCTTTCACTGGTATATCCAGCGGAAATTCTTGGCCATCGTCTCATTGAAGGAGTCGATGAATTTGTTGATCTTATCGTATAGATCTTCAGCCGAAATAAAATTTCCTCGTCGAATAATTTTGCGGGCCAAGTTCGAGAACAAAATTTCAATCTGATTCAGCCATGAACAGTGTTTAGGCGTGAAATG
>JADNEJ010000445.1 GCA_016292295.1 Candidatus Thiodictyon intracellulare | reverse complement strand
TCAACAAATTCATCGACTACTTCAATGAGACGATGGCCAAGCCTTTCCGCTGGACATACTAGGACAAGCCGCTGGCAGCCTAGCCGGAAGTGGTCCGAGCGATTCCATCACTAGGTATTAGCCGCATGGAAGGTTTCGGGCAAGACGATTGGTAACGCCGGCGGGCAGGCTGAGGTGGGGCTGGAACGCCGGGTAAGAGCAAATTCGAGACTGGCAGGGGGCAGGGATGAGCGGGCATAGCGAGTACCGGCCCGGCGCGACCGGGATAATCCGCTGCCGTGTACAGCGAGTCAGCATATCCGGAGCACCTGCCGAGCGAGGCGTTGGTCGAACTCCAACTCCGGCACGGGTTTCGCGAGCGCACCCAAGTCCGGAAGCGGTTAGCGGCGGCGCTCTCAATGTCCCTGCAATCTCAATACCCAGCTACCCGCCGCGCTTCCAACGCCTCCCACCGAGCATAGGCTGCGGCCAGTTCAGTCTCGATCGTGATGAGCCGCTCCCGCACCGCGGCCAAGGCGACGCAGTCGCCCTGGTAGATGGCTGGGTCGGCGAGGCGGGCACTCAATTGCGCCTGCTCCGCCTCCAGCGACTCGATACGAGCAGGCAGTTCGGTCAGTTCCTTGTTCTCCTTGAAACTCAGCTTGACCACCGTACGCTTGGGCTCGGCCGCGGCCGGTCCGGGGGCAACGGCGGGCGCGAGGCTCTTGAGCGTCGCCGCGAGCGCCGGGGCACGCTGCCGCAACCAATCCTCGTAACCACCGACATAGTCCTGGACCACACCATTGCCTTCAAACACCAGTGAACTGGTGGCGACATTGTCCAGCAGGGCGCGGTCGTGGCTGACCAAGAGCACGGTCCCGGCGAACGAGACCAGCAGGTCCTCCAGCAGTTCCAGGGTCTCGGTGTCCAGATCGTTGGTCGGCTCGTCGAGCACCAGCAGATTGGCCGGGCGGGTGAAGAGCTTGGCAAGCAGCAGGCGGTTGCGCTCGCCGCCGGACAGGGCCTTGACGGGCTGGCGGGCGCGCTCAGGGCTGAACAGGAAGTCACGCAGATAGGACAGGACGTGGCGGCTCTGGCCGTCCACCATCACTTGGTCGCTGCCGCCGGCGACGTTGTCCTGGACGGTGCGCTCCGGGTCGAGTTGGGCGCGCATCTGGTCGAAATAGGCGACCTGGAGATTGATGCCGCGGCGGATGGTCCCGGACTGGGGCTCCAGGTCCCCGAGCAGAAGCCGCAGCAGGGTGCTCTTGCCGACCCCATTGGGTCCGATGATCCCGACCTTGTCCCCGCGCAGGATCAGGGTACTCAAGTCCCGAATCACGGGCTCACCGCCCCAGCCATAGGTGACGCCATCGGCCTCGGCGACCAGCTTGCCGGAACGGTCCGCCTCGCTGAGGCGCAGGCGCGCGGTGCCCTGTTGCTCGCGCCGCTTCAGGCGCTCACGGCGCATCGACTCCAGGGCGCGCACCCGGCCCTCGTTACGGGTGCGCCGCGCCTTGACGCCCTGCCTGATCCAGACCTCCTCGTCCGCCAAGCGGCGGTCGAAGAGGGCATTGGCCTGGGACTCGGCGTGGCGCCGTTCCTCCTTGCGGCGCAGATAGTTGGCATAGTCGCCCGGCCAGTCGGTGATGCGCCCCCGGTCCAGTTCCAGGATGCGGGTGGCGACGCGTTGCAGGAAACGCCGGTCGTGGGTGACGAACAGGAGCCCGCCCTGAAAGTCCTTGAGGAAGCCCTCCAGCCAATCGATGGAGTCGATGTCCAGATGATTGGTCGGCTCGTCCAAAAGCAGCAGGTCCGGCCACCACACCAGTGCCTGGGCCAGCAGCACCCGCCGTTTGAGCCCGCCCGAGAGGGCATTGAAGGGGGTCTCGGCGTCCAGCCCCAGGCGGGAGATGACGCGCTTGATGCGCTGCTCGATCTCCCAGCCGCCGCGGTCGTCCAACTGCTGCTGGATGCGCGCCAACTGCGCCAGTTCGTCGGCCGTCGTCGTCGCCGTCATGTGGTGTAAGAGGTGGAAGTAATCCCGCACCAAGGTCGCCAGGTCCCCCAGCCCCTCGGCCACCACGTCGAAGACACTGGCGTCGCCGTGCAGCGGAACCTCCTGGGCCAGACGCGCCACGGTCATGCCCTGACCGAAACGCATCTCACCCCCGTCCGGGTGGACCTCTCCGATGATGATCTTGAGCAGGGTGGACTTGCCGGTCCCGTTGCGCCCGATTAGACAGACCCGCTCGCCGCGGTCGATGGCGAAGGATATATCCTCCAGCAGGGGCGGCAGGCCATAGGACAGGGCAACGGATTCAAGGCTCAGGATGGTCATGGGGGTTCCAGGGAGAAGGACGGGGCAGCGCCCGACGCGGGGCACGCAATCGGGCAGGTTAGCGAGCAGGCGGGAAAATGCAAGGCATAATGGACCGGCCACCGAAGGCACAGCGCCAGTTACCTCGCGGAATCATCCGCTACGTCACCGTAGCGTCTGCAACACCCGCCCCACCTGTTCGATCACCCGTCCCTGCTCCTCTTCCAACCCAAGCCATAACGGCAACCGCACCAGGCGATCGGCAAAATTGCTCGTCACCGCCATGCTCCTCGACACGTAACCTAACTGCCGACCCAGGGGCGCCGAGTGCAGCAAAACATAGTGAAAGACACAGTTGATACCCTCGTGCTGCATCGCCGCGATAAAGGCTGAGCGATCTTCAAAGTCCCGCAACAGCAGATTCTGGTGGCCCTGGATGTGCGTGTTCAAGCACATCTGTATCTGACGACCAAGGATGTCGCCGCGTGGGTCGGTAAGGAATTTTGTATCACCTAGACCGCCAGCGGGATGACCGCACTGCTGCATCGCCTCGGTTTCGTCTACAAGAAGC
>JADNEJ010000634.1 GCA_016292295.1 Candidatus Thiodictyon intracellulare | reverse complement strand
TGCTCTGACGCTGGTGGCGGCGTGACGGGCGTGGGCGGAGTTATGATCAAGGCCCCGAGCAAGATCACGGCGTTGATCCGATAGGCCTCGCGCACATCCCGGGCGGCGCGGTGGGCCGCACGCAGTTCGGCGAGTTCGTGCTTGTCGAAACGGTAGTCTAGCATGAAGGCAGTTTACTAAAATTCTCGGCAGGTTACCCGCCGCGACTAAACAGAAATCTCACATGAGAGACGTATAACTCTGCTGGATGTTGTTGTGAAAAATGGTCTCCAACTGCGCGGGGTCGCACTCCAACGGCACTTCGCCGTCATGCACCCGCTGCTGCCAGGTAGCGAAGGCCTCGCCGGATTCCAGCACCCGGGTCCTCGCCGGATTCCAGCACCCGGGTCAGTGAACGTCGTACCCTGGGAACTCGATCGGAGGCCGACGCTTTACCGTGGAAGTCGCGCAGCGACGCTGTGAGAGCGACCTCCGGCCGCGACGGAGCCTCGCAAATTTCGCTACCGCGACGCCGCAACGCGGCCGGAGGCCGCTCCCACGAGGGACCTCAGCGCCGCGGCGAGTTGCCTCAGTGCCCGTTCGATTGCCATCCGCGGGGCGCCCAGGTTGAGCCTCATGTGCCCGCTCCCGCCGGTGCCGAAGATGGTCCCGGGGCTCAGTCCCAGGCCGGCGCGTTCGATGAAGAAGGCGCGCAGGGCGACATCGGTCAGCCCCAGCCACCGGCAGTCGAGCCAGAGGAGATAGGTCCCCTGCGGCCGTACCGCTTCAATGCCCGGCAGGCGACGGGCAATGGTGTCGAGGGCTAGGTCCCGGTTGGCCGCGAGATAGGGCATGAGGGCATCGAGCCAGGGGCCGCCGGCACTGTAAGCGGCGGTGAAGGCGGCGACGCTGAAGGGGTTGCTGGCACTGACGTGGAAGCGGTCGAACACCAGGCGCAACGCTCGGCGCTGTTCCGGGTCCGGGCAGATGATGGCGGAGAGTCCGAGCCCGGGGATGTTGAAGGTTTTGCTCGGGGCGAGCGCAGTGATGACGGCGGCGGGCTCGTCCGTGAGGCAGGCCAGGGGCCGGTGAACCTCGCCGGGGAAGCACAGATCGTGGTGGATCTCATCGGATAGGACCACCAGGCGGTGCTGCCGGGCGATGGTAAGCAGGGCTGCGAGTTCCTCCGCCGTCCAGACCCGACCGACTGGGTTGTGGGGCGAGCACAGGATCAGCAGGCGCGCCTCGGCGGCGCACCGCTCCAGGTGCTCGAGGTCGAAGGTATAGCCGCCCGCCTCGCACCGTAGCGGGTTTTCGACCGCCCGCCGGCCATTGGCACGGATCACCGAGAAGAAGGGAGCATAGACCGGCGGCTGTATGATGACCCCCTCCCCCGGCTGGGTCAGGGCGAGCACGGTCGCGCTCAGTGAGGACACCACCCCCGGGGCCATGACCACCCAGTCGCGCTCGATGCGCCATCCGTGCCGCTCCCGCATCCAATCCGCCATGGCCGCGAAGAGCGCGTCCGGGAAGAGGGTGTAGCCGTAGACTGGGTGTGCGGCACGCTCGACGAGTGCCTGGGTGACCGCTGCAGGCGCAGGAAAGTCCATGTCCGCGACCCACAGCGGCAGCACCCCTGGGTCGCCGAACTGACCGACGCGCCCGTCCCACTTGAGCGAAGCGGTGCCCTCGCGGTCGATGCGTTGGTCGAAATCAAATGCGTCGTCGGTCATGCCAAATCCAGGAATTGCTCACGCCAAGGTGCCAAGCACCCAAAGAGTTCTTGGGGTGCTATCAGAGCGGTGCGTTTCAGCGATCAGGTGATTCGATGAACGCATTCACTGCGTCGTCTTTCTTGGCGTGCTTGGCGCCTTGGCGTAAAAACCTCGGCATTATGTAGCAACTGCACATAGTTATCGAATCAATTGGTTACACAGAATCTGGCTGCAACTCAGTGCGATGCGGGCGGGTGTGGGCGCCGGGATCTGCCAGATTTCGGTGAGAAACCCGGCTGCCAGGGCTGGCTCAGAATCGGAAAGTTATAGCCAAGTCACTGAATACCGACCGCGAACATCGATTCGAACCGAGGCTCGATGCGCTGCTCCAGGAGTCCGGCCAGGACCAGCTTGTTGACGAAGAAGGTGGCGGTGTGGCCGAAATAGAAGATTAACGGGTGCCGCAGCGCGATGTGCTTGCGGTAGTAGGCATCCGCGGTCGCCAGGGTGTGGAAGAGCGAATCGTAGCGGTCGAAGGTGGCGATGAAATGGTCGTAGACCTCGCGGCGCTTGGCCTGTGGGTCGTCGTCGAGCCGGGGGGGTGCGAGTCAGCAGAGGTGTAGTCATGTCGGTTCCTGGGAGTCGGGGCGCCCCGCCCCGACGGTGTTGACCACCGGGGGCGGAGCGCCCGTGCTCCTTATAGATAGTATGAGGCTTTCCGGACATCGCCCAAGGACCTCGCGGTTCGCGGGATCGCCGGAGTCATGATCGACGCCGATTCACCCATAATGCTGATTGTGGGCCTTCACCGCAACCGATCGGCAGCCGTGTCCGCACGAACGAGGATCTGATCGGGGCGACCCGCTAGGGCTACTTGGCAACCAGGGGGACTAAACGGTTACAAGACTGGCCGAGCGAGGGACCGGCGTTCAAGTTGACCTGAGTCAGTGATCTGAATGAGCCTCGGAATCGTTGATCTGTTGGAATTTCAGCGAAATAGAGCTAAAATAGCGCATTCCTGAGACTCATTCCGCAGGTGATATGGCGCGACGACTGATCATTGCGAAATCGGAGGCTGATTTTACCTCGATTTTGGCCATTTTTGCAGTCGGGCGACGGCCCCGCGCGTGACACCACGGCGGTGCCGACGCGTGCGCTGAGCAGGGGGTTGCGGCGGC
>JADNEJ010000422.1 GCA_016292295.1 Candidatus Thiodictyon intracellulare | reverse complement strand
CGGTTGTCGTTCAAGCGTCTTCAGTTGTCGACGCTCACGATCGGTTACAGGGACGAGGCAGCATGCAGTAAGGGCATCGCAGGGAATCAGTAGAATTCTAAAAAAAATGGTAGCTTACGACATACTCAAAGAAATAGCATTAGAATTTCCACCGTGGGGTACTAGCAACATATCGTCGAATCATAAAGAAACATGGTAAGTCATCGAAAAAAAAATAAAAAATCTTAAAGGCAGCCAAACTGAAGACGAACGTGAGCGAGGCGTGAGTGATCTTGTAGCACTCAATGGTCTTGCCTAAGACGGTTAATTTGATCCGTCGTCTATTTCGATGCGTCAAGATTCAGTTTGCAGCCGTATATCCCTTATACCTGACAGGACATCGGCCGGACTGGAACTCTCCGCATTCCTGCTTCGCATTCCATGCGGATTAATATTCTCGCCTTCTTGAATCCGAAGGCGCAAACGGTAGATGCTTATGAGCCAATCGGTCAGATGACCAGTTTGATGCTGATTGATATTATGGATGATTTTTGTATTCTACTCACTGCACTGAGCTAGTAGTTGTGGCGCTGGATAACGCGCCGATTCATATGAGCAAGGCAGTTAAGGGGCAGTTAAGGAACGCAGGGGAGATTGGGAAAAGCACGGGTTAACACTGTATGTACCTTCTTCCGCGATACTCTCCAGAATTCAATCTGATTTAAATCCTTTGGCGTAAAATGAAATACGATTGGATTTAATCGAATCCATCGAATCCATCGAATAATAGATTCGCTCGGATCTGAGTTTAGAATTAAATTTACGAATTAGATTTTGACGGCATGGTGCTCCACAAATGTTTCCGTTGAGGTACTTACCTACGCCATGTGGCCGCGTCGCCGGCCAGTTCAGCCAGCCCCTCAGCCAGCCCCGAGGGGATCAGCCAGCCCCGAGGGGACTTTGCCGCCGCGGCCCCGCGGTGGCACACTGCACGGACCAACCACAGAGAAACCAGGAGCCATCGATGAGCGCCGTCATCGCCCTCGCGCCAGAGGCGCCGACCCTCAATGCTCGCGCCTTGCTGTTGGGCCGCCGTCTGGACCTGCGCAGTCTCACCCGCGTGGAGCCGCTGGCCATGAACCCGCTGGTGGTGCGAGTCAGCGGCGGCGGATGGGCGGAACTGATGCGCTACGGCGCGGCGGTGCTGTTCGACGTGCCTCCCGGCGCGGAGGCGTCATTTCTGCAACTGCTGGCACCCTGCGTGCGCGAACCACTGGCTACCCCCGAGACCGAGGCGCTCGAGATCGTCATCGACAGCACCCGCGGCGATCTGATGGAGCGCGACCGGCTGGTGCTCTGCGACTCCGACCCGGCGCGGCTGCAGGTGGTGGCGGACGTACTGGGCAAGAGCGTGTTGCTGGCGGACCAGGAGGCCCAGGTGGCACGCGCCTTCGACCGCATCGAACCCTTGGCTGAGGAACTGCATCGGCACGGCCGCGGGGCGCGGCGCGCCCGTCACCTGATCCGTCATATCGGGGAGACCCTGCTGATCCAGCACCGCCTGGTAGGGCGCGCCGAGGTCGGCGACAAGCCCGAGGTGATTTGGGAGCGGCCGGACCTAGAGCGCCTGTTCCTCAGCCTGGAGGCCGAATTTGAGGTCCGTGAGCGTCAGGTCGCCCTGGAGCGCAAGCTGACGCTGATCAACGACACCGCCGCAACCCTGCTTGACCTACTCCAGGCCAAGCGCTCAGCGCGAGTGGAATGGTATATCACGATCCTGATCCTGATCGAGATCGTACTCACGCTCTATCAGTTGTTCGGGCGGGAAGCGAGCGGCTGAAGTCCGTCTCAACCGAAGCACCAATGCAGGTACCAACCGCGACGGTCATTGAGGTCCCGATAGACCCACAGTCGTTCGCCGCGCGGGCTGGTGGCGACGAAGTAGTCCCGCGCCACGGCGCGCCCGTCCCACCAGCCGGTGTCGATGCGCTCGCGCTCCTGTCCCAGGTCCAGGGCGCTGTTCTGCCAGGAGCGGCCGTCGCGCATCGTCAGGGGTTGTGGCTGCGGCAGGAGCCACAGGGGATGATCCGGACGGGGACAGCCGCGACCGGACTTGCCGGGCTCGACACAACGCCAGGCGTACTCGGGGCGGTTGTCGACCGCCAGGGCAAGGCCACGCACCGCGTCCCGACCCAGGCTGGCGCGCAGTCTCGGTCCAGCAGCGCGGTGTCTGGGGCGCGGCCGGGGGCAAAAGGCGCGGGAAGAGGTCCCCGGGGAGGTGGCTCAGGGGCTGGACCTGGATGGCATTGATGCCGATCTCGCACACTAAGGCCGGCAGTTCCAGGCGCTCCAGGTGCCCGCGCAACAGTTCCAGCCAGCGCTCCGGGTCAGCCAGGGGCTGGGCGGCTCCCAGGCACAACTGAGTGTCGAGGTACCGCGCATGCCCGGCGCATGCCCGAAACGCCAGTCGAGCCGCTGCACTCCGGCTTGGCGCCCAAGCCGGAAGCCGCCCAACTCCGCGAGCAGCCGCCGACAGGGGAAGACCAGGGCCTGCGCCAGTTCCACCGCCGCGGGCAGCTCGAGGTATCCGCGGTACTCGGCCGGGGGCACAAAGGGTAGACGTGGGTCCGGGGTCTCGCTCAGCAGGCGCTCTAGCCAGTCCACCCGCCGTGGCCCCAAGCGTTCGCGCAATTTCTGGCGGGGCAGGCGCAGCAGGTCGCCGACGCGACGCAGGCCCATGGCGGTGAGGTTCTCCAACTACCGCGAGCCTAGCAGTCTGTCGGACTTCGGGGCCCCGTCGGGGCGGCGGGTTCGGTACACTGTCGGGATTAACCACGATGGCCGCCCAATGGCCGGAGTGCTACTGCTGATGCGCCGCTTCCACCCGATGGACCGCGACACTG
>JADNEJ010000266.1 GCA_016292295.1 Candidatus Thiodictyon intracellulare | reverse complement strand
TAATTCCGCCCACCTTGTTCAGTCCCGGCGTCGCCGCTCCATTGCAGAACATGGTTTTGCGCGCGTAAACCCATATGGGCCGGCCGGCCTTGAGCGGATTTGTGATCAAATCAACAAACAACGATAAGGTATTCAACCCCGTGGCTGTTGAATAAGGCGAGTAGTTCTCTGAAGTCTGGCTGTATCACCATGGGCTTGGCGCCTCAGTACCTCGACGGCAGAGAGCCGTTCCTCAGCGCTGCGACTACGCGAATAGTCCAAGTCGCGCCGCGCCGCGGCGCGGCGGGGTCTGTCAATGGGTGTCTGGTGACAATCTTCTGCATCGAGTCTATCCTTTCGCTTTCTCCGTGGTCGCCACCCCCTCGCACGGCTCACTGAAGGTGCAGTCCTTCTGCGGGCAGACCTTCTCGGTCCCGCTGCGCTTAGTGGCCTTGATGGTCAGCACCGACCAGCCGCAACGCGGGCAGGGTTCGGCGATGGGCTCGTTCCACACGGCGTAGTCGCACTTGGGGTAGGTCGAACAAGAGAAGAAGACCTTGCCGCGGCGGGACTTCTTTTTCTGGAGGGTCCCCTTGGTGCACTTGGGACAGGTGACGCCGGTGTCTTCCGGGCGCTCCAAGGGCTCGATGTGTTTGCACTTGGGGTAGCCGCTGCAGCCGATGAACTTGCCGTAGCGCCCGTTTTTGACCTCCAGGGGGCAGACGCAGTCTGGGCAGACGCGCCCCTCAATGACCTCCTTGGGTTCGGCCTCGGCCTTGTCGGCGTTCAGATCACGGGTGTAGTCGCACTCCGGGTAGTTGGTGCAGCCGATGAAGCGGCCGTTGCGACCGAGCCGGATGGAAAGCGGGCCGCCGCACTTGGGGCAGGTCTCGGCGATTGGCTCCTGCGTCACATCGCTGCGCTTCACCGTCTCCTGAGTATGGTCGATGCGTTCCTTGAAGGGCCGCCAGAACTGCTCCAGCAGCGGCACCCACTCCGCCTCACCGCGAGAGACGGCGTCGAGATCGTCCTCCAGCCGGGCGGTGAAGTCGTAATCGACGTAGGTGCCAAAGTATTCGGTGAGGAACTTGTTGACCACTCGGCCCACGTCCGTGGGCAGGAAGCGCTTTTTGTCCAGCACTACGTATTCCCGCTCCTGCAGGGTGGTGATGATAGAGGCGTAGGTGGAGGGTCGACCGATGCCGAATTCCTCCAGGGCCTTGACCAGGGTCGCCTCACTAAAGCGCGGCGGCGGCTCGGTGAAGTGCTGTTCGGCGCGGATGGCCTTCAGATCGATGAGGTCGCCTTCCGCCATGGGCGGGAGGTTGCTGTCCTCGTCGTCATCGGCGACGGTGGCGTCGTCGCGGCCCTCCAGATAGAGGCGCATGAAGCCCGGCTCCGCCACGGTGGAACCGGTGGCGCGGAAGCCGTTGCCGGGGCCGGCGCTTAAGGAAACCGCGACCTGGTTGATCAGGGCATGGGCCATCTGACAGGCCACCGAGCGCTTCCACACCAGCTCATAGAGCTTGGATTGCTCCACGCTCAGGAAGGCCTTAACCGCCGCCGGTTCGCGCAGGACGGAGGTGGGGCGGATCGCCTCGTGGGCCTCCTGGGCGTTCTTGGCCTTGGTCTTGTAGAGGCGCGGCTGCTCCGGCAGGTGGTCCGCTCCGTAGCGCTCGGTCACATAGGCGCGGATCTCGGCGATCGCCTCCTGGGCCAGGTTGACCGAGTCGGTACGCATATAGGAGATGAGACCGACGGCGCCGCCGCCCACGTCCACGCCCTCGTAGAGCTGCTGAGCCACGCGCATGGTGCGCAGGGCCGTGAAGCCAAGCTTGCGTGCGGCCTCCTGCTGGAGGGTGGAGGTGATGAAGGGCGGGGCCGGGAAGCGCTTGCGCTGTTTGCGCTCCACCTGCTCGACGCGCAGCTTGCCGTCCGCGGCCTGCTCCAGGGTGGCCTGAACCACTGCGGCACACGCGGCGTCGGTGATGGTAAACTGCTCCACCTTGTCGCCGGCGAACTCCACGAGCCGGGCGGCGAAGGGGCGCGTCTCACCTTGGCAGTCGGCCTCGATGGTCCAGTATTCCTGGCGCAGGAAGGCCTCGATCTCGGTCTCGCGCTCGCAGATCAGGCGCAGGGCCGGGCTCTGCACGCGCCCGGCGGAGAGCCCGCGGCGAATCTTCTTCCACAAAAGCGGCGAGAGGTTGAAACCCACCAGATAGTCGAGCGCACGCCTGGCCTGCTGGGCGTTGACGAGATCGTAAGCGAGTTTGCGCGGGTTGGCCACGGCCTCCTGGACCGCCCGCTTGGTGATCTCGTTGAAGACCACCCGGTAGACGGGTCGCTTGCCGATCTGGCGGCGCGCCTTGAGCAGCTCATAGAGGTGCCAGGAGATCGCCTCTCCCTCGCGGTCCGGGTCGGTCGCCAGATAGAGTGCGTCGGCATCTTTCAGCAGCTTGGCGATGGCCTGGACGTGCTTCTCGTTGCGCTCGATGATCTGGTACTTCATCTCGAACCCGTGCTCCGGGTCCACCGCCCCCTCTTTGGGAATCAGGTCTCGCACATGGCCGTAGGAGGCGACCACCTCGAAGTCCGGTCCCAGGTACTTCTTGATGGTTTTGGCCTTGGCGGGGGATTCGACGACGACGAGATTCATGGGCGCTGGGGGCCTGGTAGGGTTCGGTGCTCGCTCGAGCGGGGCACTAGGGTATACCGAAGTGGGGCTTTGATCATAATTCCGCCCACCTTGTTCAGTCCCGGCGTTGCCGCTCGCTTGCAGAACATGCTCTTGCGCGCGCAAAACCACATGGGTCGGCCGGCCTTTGGCGGATTTGTAATCAAGGCCCCGCAGTTGGTAGTCCTTGGCTAGCAGCCTGTCGGACTTAGCGACCGGCGCCACCGCCTGAGGCCCTTGGACGG
>JADNEJ010000322.1 GCA_016292295.1 Candidatus Thiodictyon intracellulare | reverse complement strand
CGACTTGCGCTCCTTGCTGACGGAGAATTTTGAAATAACCGGTCGGTGAGGAAACAGAAAATTTGGCATTAGCTGAGTATGCCTGCTCCTTATCCCGCCCGGGCGATGCTTCCTCGTTCCGTGGGCAGCGCATCAGGGCTCGCTCTTGGCCTCGCTCTTGGCTGCACTCGGTCTCCCCGCGGCCCGCGACGGGTGTGGGTGCGAGGAGGCAGAGGTGGCGAACAGGGGCGAATCCGCTCGGGGGCCGCAGACGGCGGTAAGCCGGGTCGATTGTGCTGCCCTACCGCAAGGCGTGTCAACGCTCCCGGTGAATTTTTTCGATTTTGAGGATTGAGTAAGCCCACGAGACGATGAACGAACGTTCGCGGCTCCTGCCCCCGCGCTGCGCCCAGGTGGTTTTTGCCAAGCCCGAGGGTCCCCCTTACACTGGCGAAGTGGCTGGACCGCCCGGAGCGGTTAGTGTACGCCTGGGCTTTTTTGGGGATCGACAGACATGAATTATGTGAGTACTCGCGGCCGTGTCGCCCCGGTCGGCTTCGCGCAGACGGTGATGATGGGGCTCGCCACCGACGGCGGTCTCCTGGTGCCGGCCCTGATCCCACAGGTGACGCCGCAGCGGCTGCGCGCCTGGTCCGGGCTGCGCTTCCAGGACCTGGCTCTGGAGGTGCTCGGCCTCTTTGTAGATGGGGAAATCCCCCGCGAGGACCTGCGCTCCCTGATCGAGCGCTCCTACGCCTCCTTCACCCACCAGCAGGTGACGCCGGTGATCGAGACCGCCGGACTGCGCGTCCTGGAACTCTTCCACGGACCCACGGCCGCCTTCAAGGACGTCGCCCTGCAACTGCTGGGGAACCTGTTCGAGTACCTGCTCGCACGCGACGGCGGGCACCTCAATATCGTCGGCGCCACCTCCGGTGACACTGGCTCGGCGGCCATCTACGGGGTCCGCGGCAAGGCGCGCATCCACGTCTTCATCCTCCACCCCAAGGGCCGGGTCTCTCCGATTCAAGAGCGGCAGATGACCACGGTGCTGGATGCCAATGTCCACAACATCGCCATCTGCGGCACCTTCGACGACGGTCAGCGCATCGTCAAGGACCTCTTCAACGACCTGCCCTTTAAGTCCGAGTTCCACCTGGGCGCGGTCAACTCCATCAACTGGGCGCGCATCCTAGCCCAGACCGTCTACTACTTCTACGCCTGGGGCCAGGTCAGCGGCGGCGACCCCGAGCGCCGCGTGAGCTTTTCGGTACCCACCGGCAACTTCGGCGACGTCTGCGCCGGCTTCATCGCCCGTCGCATGGGCCTGCCGATCGAACGGCTCATCATCGCGACCAACCGCAACGCGATCCTCAGCCGCTTTGTCCATACCGGCGTCTATGAGGCCGGCCCGGTTTATCAAACCTTTAGTCCAGCAATGGACATACAGCTCGCCTCCAACTTCGAGCGCTATCTGTATTTTCTGCACGACGGCGACACTGCCGCCGTCCGCGGCCTCTTGGACGACTTGCAGCGGGACGGGCGCCTGGCGGTAGACGGGACGCGATTCGCCCAGGTGCAAGCCGATTTCCATGCCGCCGCCGTGTCCGATCTTGAGACCCTGAAGCAGATTCGCACGACCTTTGACGCCGGCGGCTATATCCTCTGCCCCCACGCGGCCACCGGGGTGCGAGCCGCGCGGGACTGGGGGGACACCATCTGCCTGGCGACCGCCCACCCGGCGAAGTTCAACGAGGCGGTGCGCGCGGCGATCGGTCGGGAGGCCCCGGCGCCGCCGTCCTTACAGGGCTTGCTGGAGCGGGCGGCGCGGTGCACCGAGTTGGATGCTACGACATCGGCAGTCAAGGCATTGATCCGGTTAATGTTGCAGCAAGAACCGCGTTTAAATTCCGTGTCAGGCACAGATCCGGATACCGCTAACCAGTAACCGTGAACGACTTGATGGGCATGCCAAAACATCCGGGAGCGCCGACGATGAACCGCGAACACCTGACCGGTACCAGTATCGATCCGGCCGAAGTCGCCTATTTCGAGCGCCTCGCCCACCGTTGGTGGGACACCGCGGGGCCCTTCTGGCCTCTGCATCGTCTCAACGCCTTGCGCCTGAATTATCTGCGCGACCGGGTCGCCACGGCGCTGGGGCGCGACCCTCAGGCGGCCTTGCCGTTCGCCGGCTTGGCGGTGCTCGACATCGGCTGCGGCGGCGGCCTTTTGAGTGAAGCGGTCACCCGCCTGGGTGGTAACCTGGTCGGGATCGACGTAACCGAGAAAAATCTCGTGGCGGCCCGCCTGCACGCCCAGGGGAGCGGATTGCCGATCGACTACCGGCTGGCCGATGTGGCCCAACTGGCCGCGACGGGTGAGCGGTTCGACCTGGTGCTGAACATGGAGGTGGTGGAGCATGTGGAGCAGCGCGCGCTGTTCCTGGCTCAGTGTGCGCGCCTGGTGCGACCGGGCGGGGTTATGGTGGTGTCCACCATCAACCGGACCTGGGCGGCGGGGCTGATGGCGATCATCGGGGCCGAATACCTGCTGCACTGGCTGCCGCGGGGTACCCATCACTATCGCAAACTGGTACGGCCGCAGGAGGTTACCGCTGACCTGGGTGCGGACTTGCGCTGCCTGCATCGCACCGGGATGCGGGTCAATCCGTTTAACCGTTGCTTCTCTTTTACCCCCTGGATGGGCGTCAACTACATACTGGTCATGCAGCGCAAAGCGACATGAAAGCAATAGCTTAACCCTGGACCTAGGGCTGGCCTACGGCGCGATGGCGTGAGACGAAGCCGCGCTAGCAGCCTGTCGGACTTCGGGGCCCCATCGGGGCGGCAGGTCCGGTACACTGTCGAGATAAACCATGATAATAAGAGTGTTACTGCCGATGCGCCGCTTCCACCCGATGGACCGCGACACTGACTTGCT
>JADNEJ010000409.1 GCA_016292295.1 Candidatus Thiodictyon intracellulare | reverse complement strand
CCGCCAGATTCTGCGTAACAAATTGATTCGATAACTATGTGCAGCTGCTACATAATGCCACTTTTCCTGAGGAACTCCCCTTGCTCGAGATTGATGCGCGCGGGCGGTTGGCTGATGTGGCCGATCGTCGTCTGTTCCGTGGTCACCACCGCGCTGGTGATCGAGCGCGCGCTGGTCCTGCGGCGTTTGCGCATCATGCCGGAGAATCTGGTAACCCGAATCTGGCAACTGCATCGGCAGGGGAAGCTTAGCGCGGATAAGATCGAGGAGATCCGGGAGGGCTCGCCCCTGGGTCGGATGCTGGCGGCAGGGCTCGTGAACCGCGGTCACTCGCGCGAGGTCATGAAGGAGGCGCTCGGCGACGCCGGCCACCATGTGGTGGCGGACCTGGAGCGTTACCTCAATGCCTTGGGTACCATCGCCACGGTCGCGCCTCTGCTCGGTCTGCTTGGCACGGTCGTGGCGATGATCAAGATGTTCACGGTCATCACGAACGCGGCGACCGGTAACCCCGCGCTGCTGGCGGGCGGCATCGCCACCGCCTTGCTGACCACGGCGACGGGGCTTTTCGTCGCCATCCCGACGCTGCTGTGTCATCGCTTTTTCGAGAGCAAGGTAGATCGGCTGGCTATCGAGATGGAGGCGCAGGCCCTGCGGCTGGTGGAGGTGATAAAGGGCGAACGCGAAGACGTCGGGGAGTCCTGATGAACCTGCGTTCCAACCGCCGCAAGCCGCCGGAATTGGTCCTGATACCCCTACTGGACGTGCTGCTGGTGCTGCTGATCTTCTTCATGGTCTCGACCACCTTCAAGGAGAAAGACGCCTCGCGCCTGCACCTCCAGTTGCCCCAGGCCGAGGGGACGGAGGAACGACCCGACCAGGACCCGGGGCATCTGCGCATCACCATCGATCAGGCGGGCAATTTCTATATCGACGACCAGGCGGTGGTAGATCAACAGACGCAGACTCTGGTGCGCGCCATCAATGGCGCCCTGGGTGAGCGCAAAGGCCTGCCGGTGTTAATCCAGGCCGATGCCCTGACCCCCCACCAGGCGGTGATGGCCGTGCTCGACGCGGCGGCGCAATTGGGTCTGCTGAAGATCGCCTTCAGCGCCACCCGGACGGCCAGCCGATGAGTACCGGCGACGAGGTCCAGTTCCAGGCGGCGGCCCGGCAGGTCTACGTCTACGGGCGGCTGATCGGCTATGCCCGGCCCTACTGGAAGATGTTCGGCTTCTCGATCTTCGGGATGCTGATCTACGCGGCGACCGAGCCGCTCTTCGCGGCGATGATGAAGCCCCTGATCGACGGCAGCTTCGTGCATAAGGACGAGTCCGTGGTGCGGGCTATGCCGGTGTTCCTGGTTGTGATCTTTCTGGTACGCGGGGTCGCGGGCTTCATCAACGACTATTGTCTGAGTTGGATCGGTCGGCGCGTGGTGGCGGACCTGCGCCAGGCCATGTTCGAGCACCTGATGCGGGTGCCCACCCGCTATTACGACACCCACGGCTCCGGCCACATCCTGGCCAAACTGACCTACAATGTGGAGAATGTGGCGAGCGCCGCCACCTCCGCCGTGACCACCCTGGTGCGCGACGGCGCCACGGTCATCGGCCTCATGGGCTACATGCTCTACATCAACGCGAGCCTCTCGGTGATTTTTCTGGTGATAGGTCCGGTGATGGCCGGTGCGGTCAAATACGCCACCAAGCGCTTCCGGCGCTACAGCCGACGCATCCAGGACCGGGTGGGCGAACTCACCCATGTGGCCCAGGAGGCGATCGACGGTCATAGGGTGGTCAAGGCCTTCGGCGGTCAGGCGCAGGAATCGCACCACTTCGGCTTCATCAACGAGAAGACCCGGTCGCTGCAAATGAAGATGATCGCCACCGAGTCGGCGAGCGTCCCCTTGGTGCAGTTGATCGCGGCGCTTGCCATCGCGGTGATCGTCTATCTCTCTACCCTCCAGGGCCTGCGCGAGGACATCACGGTCGGCACCTTCATGTCCTTCGTGGTCGCCATGGGCCTGCTGCTCCCGCCGGTCAAGCGGCTCACCGGGGTCAACTCTCACCTGCAGCGCGGCATCATCGCGGCGCAGAGCCTGTTCGAGCTGCTGGACTCGGAACCCGAGTCCGATACGGGCACCCGCCCCCTGGGGCGCGCCCAGGGCCGCATCGAGTACCGGGGGGTCACCCACCAATATGCCACAGACAAGACGCCCGCGATCATCGAGCTCAACCTGGTCATAGCGCCGGGTGAGAAGGTGGCCTTAGTGGGCCGCTCGGGCAGCGGCAAGACCACCATCGCGAGCCTGCTGCCGCGCTTCTACGACCCCACCGCCGGGGAGATTTTGATCGATGGCGTGCCGATCCTGGAGCTGCGGCTCAGTGACCTGCGCGCCCAGATCGCGCTCGTCAGCCAGGACGTGGTACTCTTCAACGACAGCATTGCCGACAACATCGCCTATGGTCGGGTGCAGCCCCCTTCGCTCGCGGAGCTGACGCGGGTGGCGCAGGCGGCCCATGCGCTGGAGTTCATCCAGGGGCTGCCCCAGGGCTTCGACACCCCCATCGGGGATCGTGGAGTGCTGCTCTCCGGGGGCCAGCGCCAGCGCCTGGCCATTGCGCGGGCCATGCTCAAGGACGCCCCCATCCTGATCCTCGACGAGGCGACCTCGGCACTGGACACCGAGTCTGAGCGCCATATCCAGGCGGCGTTGGAGCAGTTGATGGCGCACCGCACCACACTCGTCATCGCCCACCGCCTGTCGACCATCGAGAACGCCGACCGGATCCTGGTGTTGCTGGAGGGGCGCATCGTCGAGCAGGGGCGCCACGCGGAGCTTTTGGCCCTGGGCGGCTATTATGCGCGGCTGCATCGGCTCCAGTTTCATGACGGGCGAGCACGCGCTCCCAGGCGGGGCGGGAAATTACCACCTGATCCTGATCCGCAA
>JADNEJ010000121.1 GCA_016292295.1 Candidatus Thiodictyon intracellulare | reverse complement strand
AGGGAGCGGCGACGCCGGGACTGAACAAGGTGGGCGGAATTATGATCAAGGCCCCTACCGGGAGAGTCTGCGTGACATTGAAACCTGTCTGCGGGCCAATAAGAGCAAGCTCTAACATAGGAGCATTCGCGGCGGGATGTCGCGAAATAATCTAGCGAATACCAACAAGGTCTGCGATTTGCGCATCTATGCGGATTTCGCTTAGGCTTTCATTCAAATTGCGCGCGATCTTTGTGCCAATGATCTTTCGGAATAGATCTTGCCAACACCGTTTATGCATTGGGTTCGTCTACTATTGACCTGTGTCTATCGCTTGTTTCTGTGGGCGCCGTTCCGTCACACGAAGGCCACCGTGAAGATGCACACGCTTCTGGATCTGCGTTGTAAGATACCGACTTCCATACATATTTCCGACGGCAAGCTCCGCGATGTCAATGCCCTCGATCTCCTGGTCCCGGAGCCTGGTGCGTTCTACACTCAACCGGGCGACAAAAAAACGGGCCTCATCTGCGATCAGACTGTCGTCCTGACGGGGGCTCATACGCCACATTACTACCCAGAAAAGAGTCGGCGCATCAAGCATCACGATGCAACTACGGATCACACGTTCATGTTCCTGACGAATAACTTTACTCTACCGGCGCTCACCATTGCGGAACTTTACCGCTGCAGCTGGCAAATAGAACTGTTTTTCAAACGGATCAAGCAATACTTGCGCATCAAGGCATTTTTCGGCACCTCCGAGAATGCGATGAAATCGCAAATCTGGATAGCCATCTCTACCCACATATTGGTGGCGATTTTGAAAAAGCGAATGAATATTGACGCCAGCCTTTATACTTTGCTACAGGTCTTGAGCCTGACTCTATTCGAGTGCACCAAGATAAATCAGTTAGTTACTGATCAGGATTCTGATCCCGCGGACATCCTACAGCATAACAAATTGACTTTATTCGACTAAACGTTGGGACACTAGTGGCGCATGAACACGAATCAGAACAATGAGTCGTCGGGCTTCGCAAGCCCGGCCGGTAGGCCTTGATCATAATTCCGCCCATCTTGTTCAGTCCCAGCGTCGCCGCTCCCTTGCACAACATGGTCTTGCGCGCGCAAACCCACATGGGTCAGCCGGCCTCGGGCGAATTTGTGATTAAGGCCCGGCCGGCGCGGCGCGACGCGACGCGTATAATATCAGTAAGCGCCGGGGGCGTGAAGTACCGGCGGCCACGGCGCACCGCGACCGTCCGGCCGCGGGCGGCACACGCCGCGCGATCACCCCTCGCGGTGATAAGCGAGGATGCGCTCCACCTCGTTGCGCGAGCCCAGGATGACCGGCACTCGCTGGTGCAGCGACTCCGGCTGCAGTTCCATGATGCGCGAGGTCCCGGTAATGGAACCGCCGCCGGCCTGCTCAACGATGAAGGACATGGGGTTGGCCTCGTAGAGTAGGCGCAGCTTCCCGCCCAGGGCCTTGGACTTCATCTTGGAGTCTATAGGGTACATGAAGACCCCGCCGCGCGTCAGGATACGGTGCACCTCCGCTACCATGGAGGCGATCCAGCGCATGTTGAAATCATCTCCGCGCGGGCCTTCCTTGCCGTCCAGACACTCCTGGACGTAGCGGCGCACCGGCGGCTCCCAGAAGCGCATGTTCGAGGCATTGATGGCGAACTCGCGGGTGTCCGCCGGGATCTGCATCCGGGGGTGGGTGAGGATGAACTCCCCGATATTCTGGTCCAGGGTGAAGCCGTTCACCCCGTTGCCGGAGGTCAGCACCATCATGGTCGAAGGCCCGTAGAGCGCGTAGCCCGCGGCCACCTGCTGGGTTCCTGCCTGGAGGAAGTCCTGCTCGCTCGGATTCTGGCAGCTCCCGGCGCAGCGCAGGATGGAGAAGATGGTCCCCACTGAGACGTTGACGTCGATGTTGGAGGAGCCATCCAGGGGATCGAAGGTCAGCAGGTACTTGCCGCGGGGCTTGCCGGCCGGGATCGGGTAGATCTCGTCCATCTCCTCAGAGGCCATGGCCGCCAGGTGCCCGGCCCACTCGTTGGACTTGATGAAGACCTCGTTGGAGAGGATATCGAGCTTTTTCTGGGTCTCCCCCTGGATATTCTCGCTGCCGGCGCTGCCCAGCACCCCCACCAAGGCGCCGTGGTTGACGTAGTGACTGATCACCTTGCAAGCGGTGACGATGTCGTTCAGCAGCGAGGTGAAGTCACCGGTGGCCCCGGCGATGCGCCGCTGCTCCTCGATGATGAACTGGGTGATGGTCGTGCCGTTATGCATGGGGCTCTTCGTCTCTAGGATGGTGGTACGGGTGCTTGCCGGAAATCGGACAGAAAGACCCGTCAGTATACCCAGAAAGCGCCGTTCTCGTAACCGTTTAGCCCTCCCCTGGTTGCCCCCCCCTGGTTGCCAAGTAGTCGTAACGGGTCGCCCCGATCAGATGGCTGGTGAGGGCAACGGTGGAGCTTGAAATCCCTGGTGCCGCTGGCGGATCACTTCGGCCAGAGACGGCCAGGGCGAGACGGCGCGTTTGCGACAGATCTCGATGATGCTGGCCAAGTGGGCGAAGGTGCGGGTGCCCTGCGCGGTGCGGGTCCCCATGCCGATACGGCGGGCGATGACCCAGTGGCGCAGGGCGCGCTCGGCCTCGTTGTTGTTCAACGGCAGCTCCGGATGGTCGAGCACCACTCAGAAAGTGTCCCAGTCGTTGAGCAACTCGCGCGCCAGCGCGCGCATCTTCTCATGCGGCGCATTGACCTGACGCAGGCGCTCATCCAGCAGGGTGTTGAGCATCGGCACATGCCGTGCACGCAACGCCTCGGCGGGGGGCGGGGCGTTGCGGGCGTCGTAACCGGCAGCCATGACCGTCGCGATCACCGTCAGGAGGTCGGTGCCAAAGCGTTGGCCGCCGGTTCCAAGCCATCTTCCAGCGCCTAGGCCTTGCGGAT
>JADNEJ010000651.1 GCA_016292295.1 Candidatus Thiodictyon intracellulare | reverse complement strand
CTGCTGCATCGCCTCGGTTTCGTCTACAAGAAGCCCAAGCGCGTGCCCGGCAAGGGGCACGCGCCGCGGCGGAGGCGCGCCGACGCCGAGGCCCAACGTGCCGACACCGAGGGAGAGGCCCGCCGCGAGGCCGAGCGGCGCGCGCTGGAGGTGGAGCAGGCGCTCGCCCGGCTCCAGGCGCAATTGGCCGACCAGTAGGGGCAGGGCTGAACGATTCCGCTTGGTTGGACCTGTTGCCGGACGATGGATTAGCGTCGCGCGCACCTGTCCTCAGGCGTCCAATCCCCCGACGTCAGGCGGATCGAGTGATGCTCCGGGAGGTAACCCTGGTCGCGGTAGAAGCGAAAGCGCTCCCGGGCCGCAGCACGCACGGCGTCGTCCTTATCGACCGGTTCACAAACGCGTGCGAAACGAGCGTAGAAGGGTGGGGCGGCCGGGGCCAGGTTTATCAGGACCTGGTTTTCAGTCTCCGGAGTACCGTCCAGGCCGATCAGGACCGGTGTGAGCGCCTGGTCGGTCTGGCCCACCAGGCCGTGGGGGATGAAGCTGGCCTGACGGTAGGTCCACAGTAGGCGGTCCAGGTGGCGGGCTGCCGTCAGGTCCGGGCAGTGGATCAGTACCCGCAGGTGCTCCGCGCGCGTGCGCTCCACCAGCCGGCAGGTGAGTAGGTAACGGTCGCCGGAGCTGTCGGGTTTCAGGGTGTAGAAGTCGATGCGGGGCATTTTTCCAGTGGTCAGTGGTCAGTGGTCAGTGATCAGAGAATAGTGGATAGTGCAGGGCGAACCGGATCAGGGCAAGGTCGCCGTCGCCCGCCAGGCCCTCAGGTCCGTCACTGACCACTGACCACTGATCACCGGCCCATGCACGACGACCTCACGCAATACCCGGAATGCGGCCTGCTCCAGCGCGTCCCGGTTCTGCCGCCGGGGGGCATGCGCTGCGGCTGTGTGCTGTATCGGGATCGGCCGGATAGCCTCAATCGGACGCTCGCCCTGACGATCGCGGGGCTGACGCTCTTTGCCATCGCCAACGGCTTTCCTTTCCTGTCCTTCTCGATGCAGGGTCAGGTGACACGGAGACGACGCTCTTTACCGGCGTCCTGGATCTCTACGGCCAAGGATAGTGGCAGATCGCCGCGGCGGTCGCCTTCACCAGTATCCTGGCCCCCGGTCTGCAGTTGACCCTGCTCCTGGCGGTCCTCATTCCGCTGCGCCTGTCGTCCTGGCTGCCCTCGCTGTTCCGGTACGTCCGCAACCTGACTCCCTGGGGGATGATGGACGTCTTCATGCTCGGCATCCTGGTGTCGGTGGTGAAGCTCTCGGAGATGGCGACCATCCTCCCCGGCCCCCTCGCTCTTTGCCTTCGGCGCCCTGATCTTTGTCCTGGCGGCGACCCAGGCGGCCCTAGACCCTGATCGGGTGTAGTCCCGGGTGCCGCGCGGCACCATCGCTGGTCCACCGTTTTGGATCGGGACTACATCGGCTGCGAGGTCTGTGAACTGGCGGTGCCGCAGCGCTTCGCCCTGGGCGCCGGCCTACGGTTGAATTGCCCGCGCTGCGCCGCGCCGCTGCGCTACCGCAAACCGGAGAGTCTGGAGCGGACTTGGGCCCTGGTGCTGGCCGCGGTGATCTTCTACCTGCCCGCCAATCTGCTGCCGATCATGACGGTCACGTCGCTCAGACGCGCCCGATCGGATACCATCCTGAGCGGGGTCGAGTACCTGCTAACCCATTGGGATGTGGCCTTTAGCGGCGATCGTCTTCGTGGCCAGTGTCTTTGTGCCGTTGCTGAAACTCCTGATCCTGATCTATCTCCTGATCTCGGTCCAGGTGCGTTCCGGGTGGCGGCCGCGAGAGCGCACCCGGCTGTATCGGATCACCGAGACCATCGGCCGCTGGTCGATGGTGGACGGCTTTGTGATCAGCATCCTGGTGGCCCTGGTGCGTCTGGGGAACCTGGACAGCGTGGAGGCGCAGACGGAGGGCCATCTTCTTCTGTGCGGTCGTGGTCCTCACCATGCTGGCCGCCATATCATTCGATTCCCGGCTGATCTGGGTCAGAGACTGAGAGCGGGGCGACCCCGGAGCGCGAGGAGCGGAGAGTCCCAGCGCCGCCGTTACCCTCACCGGCTGAGGATCGGGCGCCGGATTGGCCCGCCGCGCCGCTGCCCGAGGCCGTGACGGTCCGGCGCGACCGGCTCTCGATCGTCTGGCTGATCCCGCTGGTGGCCCTGGTCATCGGCGGCTGGCTCGCCTACAAGACCTACGCTGAGCAGGAACCGCAGATCTAGATCCAGTTCAGTTCCGCGGCCGGGCTCCAGGCCGAAAAGACCAAGGTCAAGTTCAAGGACGTGGACGTAGGGAAGGTGACCGCCCAGCTCAAATACGGATCCAGTGCCTACCTGACCACCCACACCTGCTTTTGGGTGGAGCGCCCGCGGTTGACCGCGAGCCGGGTGTCCGGTCTGGAGACACTGCTGTCGGGACCCTATATCGCGATCGATCCGGTCACCGAGGGTAAGTCGGTCCGCCGCTTCCTGGGTCTAGAGGAGCCGCCGCTCTTCACCACCTCGGAGGCGGGCAAGCGCTTCCTGCTGCGCTCGCCGACCCTGTGGTCATTGAATATCGGTTCTCCGGTCTATACTCAGCTAATGCTAAATTTTCGGTTTCCGTTTCCTCACCGACCGGTTATTTCAAAATTCTCCGTCAGTAAGGAGCGCAAGTTGCCCTGGTACTCACCTGGGTTGCTGAAGAAGTCTGCGCAGGCCTTGATCATAATTCTGCCTAGCTTGTTCAGCCCAGGCGCCGCCGCTCCCTTGCGGAACATGGCCTTGTGCGCTCAAATCCACATGGGCCGGCCTACCTTGGGCAGATTTGTAATCAAGACCGTCTGCGCAGGCTTTGCGCAGGCTTTGCGAAACCCGTCAAATGATTCGTAATACTTGTTATACAGAATT
>JADNEJ010000275.1 GCA_016292295.1 Candidatus Thiodictyon intracellulare | reverse complement strand
CAGCGGCGCCAAGGACTTTAAGCCCCACTGTTGCCCTCACCAGCCATCTGATCGGGGCGACCCGCTACGGCTACTTGGTAACCAAGGGGGGCTAAACGGTTACCATGGAACACGCCCTGGCGCTCTACGAGTCGATGGAGAGTCCCCACGTCGAGACCGCCCGCGACTGGCTAGCCCGGCACCCCTTAGCGCCAGGCCTACGTCCTCGGTGGGAGCGGTTTCAGCCGCGACGGGGCCCCGGTGGCCCGCGGGGTTGCGTCGCGGCTGGACCTGGAAAGAGCAGTTTTCACGCCAAGGCGGCAAGCTCGCCGAGGAATTTCAAGGCGTTGTCGAAGTGATTTGGCTCACCCATCGGGCGCTCCGGATGCTGCGCAGATCCCTTTGTTTCTTCTTGGCGTCTTGGCGCGAGCAATTGCCGGATTCAGGCTGAAGCCGCTCCCACCGGGCACCGACCGCGTTCATCATCCCGGCCAGCGGGTCGGGCGCGAGATTGGCGGACCGGATGCGATCAAAACTGATTTGGGTCTGGTTGATCGTCGTTTGTAGGACGGGTAAAGCGCAGCGTGCCCATCGTCCAGACCTCTTTTGTTCCCTCGCTCCAATGTCACTTAAGCCTCATTTGCAGTCCGGCCCGACCTGGGAGTGCTGCACCCCAGTGCGGCGCGATCTCGCAAACAACCCCGCCGGTGTGGGTTGAGCAGAGGCCGCGCCGCACTAGGGAGCGGCGCTCCCAGTGGCCGTTGCAGCTTAGTTGCGGCTTAACTTGATGGCAGTGACGCTTAACTTGATGGCAGTGACGCGCAAGCAGGGGAATGCCGAGCAGGCGCGCCGCGTCCGGTCGGCCGATGGGACGCGGCGCGCCCGCACTTGCTCCCACGCTGGAGCGTGGGAGCCAGACGACACGCGGACGCACGCTGACCGAATCCAATCGGACAGAAGCAACCGGTGAAGACCAGCATCAGCAACCTCGAAGAAGCCTTCATGTTCGCGAGCGCCGGCGCCGACCTGGATGTCGGGGCCTACCTAGACCGGGAAACCAGTGAGTTCCGCTTTATCGGGGAGGGGTTCGACGAGCCGGACGGCGCGGCGGACGCGTTCGCCGGTTCGGATCGGTATCTCCGAGTGCCGAATAAGTATGACCTGGACTTGGGCAAGGCACTGGTCTTCGACTTCGTTGCGGACCAGTTGCCGGACGCGGCGGACGAGGTCCGGGACATCTTCCGGCGCCGCGGGGCCTGCGCCCGTTTCAAGGGCTTTCTGGACGAGCGGGATCAGTTGGACGCCTGGTACGACTATGAGCACCGCAAGACCCTGGAGGCCCTGCGTGACTGGGTGGAGGCGCAAGGGATCGAGCTGGTCGATTAGGGTTTTTTCCGCGTCCAGGTGCGACAATGGGAGACCCCGGGGGCACTGTATCCGGCGGGTCAGCCGCCCCCTGTTTACCGGCCCAGGCCGGCCACCTTGCCGGCCACTTCGCCGGCCACCTCAATGGAGCAACGTAATGACGACTACCTCGACCTCCCTCCCCCTGACGCACAAAGGCGCACCTCTGCTGCCCGAGGCGCTCGCGGCGCCGCGCCAGAGCCTGACGACCCGCACGGGCGAGCGGCTTGCCTGGTACGGGGACGGCGGCGGCAGCGGTCGGCCGCTGGTCCTCATCCACAGCATCAATGCGGCGCCGAGCAGCTTCGAGCTGAAGCCGGTGTTCGACCAGTATCGCGGCAAGCGGCCGGTCTATAGCCTGGACCTGCCCGGCTTCGGCCACTCGGACCGCCCGGTCGGTTCCTACTCGGCGGAGCGCTTCGCCACGGCCATCCTGGACTGCCTAGAGCAGGTGGTGAAGGGACCGGCCGATGTGCTTGCCCTGTCGCTCAGCGGCGAGTTCGCCGCCCGGGCGGCGCTGCTGGCGCCGGGGCGGATCGCCTCACTGGCGCTGATCTCGCCGACCGGTTTCGGCGCACGCCAGCCATTCGGCCCGGGGATCGGCCGGCCGCTGCACCGGTTTCTGACCCTGCCGCTGCTGGCGGCTGCCGCCTATGCCCTGGTCACGTCGCGCCCGAGCATCAACTATTACCTGGGTAAATCGTTCGTCGGCAAGCCCCCGGCGGCCCTGATCGACTACGCTTATGCGACCTCGCACCAACCGGGTGCACGCTACGCCCCCTTGATGTTCCTGTCGATGCAGCTCTTCACCAGGGACGCCCCGGAGCGTCTTTATAGCGCCCTGCCCGCCGATTTCCCGGTCCTGGCCATCGCCGACCGCGACCCCTATGTGACCTTCGAGAAGTTGGCGGGATTCGTCGCGACCCATCCGAATTGGCGGCTCGAGGGCCTGGCACCGCACCTGGGCCTGCCCCAGTGGGAACGCCTGCCCGCGCTGATCGCGACGCTGGATCGGTTCTGGGCGGGGGCGCCGGCCGCGGTCTGACGGTGCCTCTTAATCCCAAGTCCAGCAATTTCTCTCACAAAGACACAAAGAACACAAAGAACACAAAGAACACAGATTATTGAAGGCGTTTGGCCGATCACCGCGTAGATAGCCGCCTCGACCTACAGATCGCGTCGAAGATCGTTGTGATTTTTGTGGCTCTGTGCGAGAACTGCTCTTGCTAGCAGCCTGTCGGACTTCGGGGCCCCGTCGGAGCTGCGGGTCCGGTACACTGTCTGGATCAACCCCGATGTCCGCCCGATGGCCGGAGTGCTACTGCCGATGCGTCGCTTTCACCCGATGAGCCGCGACACTGACTTGCTCTTGCCGCCGTCGGTGTGCAGGACTGGCTGTCCAAGGGACACCTGGCACGCGACGTGGTCGAAGTGGTGGAAGGCTTGGATCTGAGCGTGCTGGTACAGGCGTATGGCGGCACGCCTTATCACCCGGCCATGCTGTTGGCGTTGCTGATCTGTGGCTACGCCACCGGGCGTTTCTCCAGCCGCAAGATCGAGCGGGCCACGTACGAT
>JADNEJ010000053.1 GCA_016292295.1 Candidatus Thiodictyon intracellulare | reverse complement strand
ACGGCGGTAAACCCAGCATCATTTCCACAAAGGCCGGCGACGCCGCACTGGGCACCGGCACAGGCGGCGTCAGCGCCGCCAGCCGCCGCTTCAAACCGGTGTAGGCCAGCCGCAGGGTCGCGGCGACTTTGCTCACCCCATGGCGGGCGGCCAGTGCCGCCGCCTGTGCCCAGCGGCCCGTGGGAATGCGCGCGCTCACGAGCGTGGTGCTGCGCCAGTGGGTAAAGGCCGCGGCCGTCTGTGCTAGATCGGCAGCGGCGAGGAGTGACAGCGACATCGTGGAGCCTCCGGATCACCAAAAACGGGGCTCCTACGCTACCGGGTCAGGGACGGGATTTCATGCAGCCTTGCCGGAAGGACACGTTACATAATGCCGAAGAATCTCCCCCCTCACCCGATAGCGAGGAACCGGATTCATGATGGAGTCACACGTAGTGGTTACACGTAGTGAGCGCATTGGTGGCGAAGCGGGGCGAGTTGGCCGGGCAGGCGCAACTGTGTCACCAGAAATTGTAGCGGGTCGAGCTGGCAGCGGAGCTGGGGCATCTGAACGCGACGATCCGGCTGTTCGCCCCGGCGTACGACCTCGGCGGGATTCGGCCGCGCAAGCAGCGCCGCGGCCAGCGCGTGTTTGCGCCCGGGGAATGCTAGCGGCTGGTCTTGGAGGTCCTGCGTGATGCAGGTGGGACCTTATCGGACCAGGGTGTGCAACAGGTCGTAGGCGTCGTGCTCGTCGGCCGAGATCGTCGTCCCCGGGGCGATGAAGCGCGCCGTCAGGGCGCCGACATCAGTCTGATTTTCATGGTGGATGATGAAGGTCAGGATACGTTTTCCGCCGACCCGCTCGGCGAGATCATCCACCGAGTAGGTCTCACGCATCATCAGGACACAGCGCTTGTGGGGGTTTTAGTGTTCGACCAGGCGCCGACCCACCCGGTCTTCGGCCCGGTTCGCGGGGCGGACAGAGCCGCCCACATAGGCTCCGTCGAGCTGCACCTCCCCGGCCAACGGCGTCTCGTCACGCTGCACCATCAGGCTCTCGCGCAGCTTGTGCATCAGCACGAAGGCGGTCTTGTACTACACGTCCAGGTCGCGGCTCAGCTGGAGCGCCGACAACATCTTGTCCGCATTGCTGTAAATCACGACCGCCCCGAGGTAGACCTGCAGCGGCAACTTGTGGTGGGCGAAGAGGGTCCCGGAGGTCACCGAGAAGGTGTGTCCGCAGGCCCGGCAGCGCCACTGCTGGCGGCTGCGCAGAAACCAATGCTCATCGACCACGCCGCAGTTCGGGCACACCGGGCCCCGTCGCGGCCCCAACGGACCTCCCGGAACAGAGTGAACGCCTGGTCGTCGGTTATCGCGAACACTTCGCGTAGCGACAAAGTTCGGGCGGCGGCCGACAGGAGGAAGTGGGATCCGGGCATGAGGGGAGTTCCGGCGCGTGGACGATGGTCGTAGTATGCGCCGGAGGCGGCGCAAACCGTGAGCCTGCCGCCTAAGCCGTTGACGAAAAAACCGTGTACGGTTGCTACATAATGCCGTGAAAGTCCCCCGTGGGAGCGGCTTGCAGCCGCGATGCGAGGCCGCAGTCACCGGCGGCCTTGCGGCCGCTTGCGAGGTCCCGTCGCGGCTTCCACGGTTAAGCCGCGGGCGCCGATTCATTCACGGTCGATGCGCAGGAGCCGCAGCGCTTCAGCCGCCAACGCCATGCCGAAGCTCGCAGTGACCATGACGCAAGAGCCGTAGCCATGGCAGTTCAGAGAGCCGTCGACCATGCAGTCGTCCGCGGCCGACGGGGTGATGGGCTCACGCGAGAACACGCAAGGCACGCCGATCCTGCCGCGGCTCGAGGCGCCAAGCTTACGCAGGCGCTGGCGCAGCGCGGCCAACAGCGGGTCGTGCGTCACCAGTGCCAGGTCATCGACCTCAATGCGCTGCGGCTGCGACTTGCCACCCGCCGTCCCGGCACAGACCAAGGGGTACCCGCCGCGCCAGGCCCAATGCGCCATGGCGAGCTTGGCGTACCTCTGGTCGCAGGCGTCGATCACTAGATCCACCGGCCCCGGCAGCAGCGCCGGCCAGTTGTTCGGGGTGACGAACTCCTCCACCGCCGCGACCTCGCAGTCGGGGTGGATGTCCGCGATGCGCCGACCTAGCGCCTGCACCTTGGCCGCACCCAGGGTGCTGCCGAGCGCCTGCACCTGGCGGTTGATATTCGACTCGGCCACATGGTCAAGGTCGATCAGCACCAACCCCGCCACGCCCGAGCGTGCCAGCGCCTCCGCGGCCCAGGACCCGACCCCGCCGACTCCGACGACCGCGATGCGAGCCGCGCGCACCCGGGCATAGTCCGCGGCGCCCCAGAGGCGGCGCAGACCGCTGAAACGGCGTTCGGCAGCGGGCGCGCCGGTGGGTGGGACGACCCTGGGGCAGTTCTGGGGTTCGGGTGGGCGGGTTGCCATAGCTGTGGTCCGTAGTCGGAAATTTCTGACAGGCTCCAGGCCATTATCTACGCTTGCCAGGGATTTTTTCACTATCAGGGGGCGAGCGATGCGTCTATCTTTGACCGCGACAGGACGGACACCGGGTCGGTCACTCGTTGCGGAAGGAGAGCGGCCAGTCAGCTTCACTGCTGGTCAAGATGTTGCCGATGCGCTCGATAGACCTGCCGAGGGGCGAGGTCTGGTGGCCACCGCGCCCGCCGGCGCGGCCGGCCTGCGACGACGGAGTCTTTCTCAGCCAACGTTACGTGACAGGAGAACATCGATGACAGATATCGACGTGAAATACGCGGCCTTGGGCAGCCCCGGTGCTGGCTCGGCCCCGCGACGACGCTCTAATTGGTGGCGCCGTGTCCTTCCGGCAAGGCTGCATGAATTCCGAGCGCGGTTCCGGTAGCATAGAAGCCCCGCGTCCTTGGCGAAGGGAAGGCCCGACGTTGTCGCTGTTCGCTGTGCGG
>JADNEJ010000191.1 GCA_016292295.1 Candidatus Thiodictyon intracellulare | reverse complement strand
AGTGGACGCTGATCTGCCTGGCGTGGAACCTGAAACGGATGGCCGTATTACGTCTCCAGTAAGGGGAACACCGCGGAAAACTACATTTCTAGCCGAAAAACGTCTCTTTTTTGCCGGAAAAGCCCGCCAAAGGGCCTCAGGCGGTGACGCCGGTCGCTAAGTCTGACAGGCTGCTAGCCTCTGAAAACATCTGGGGAACTGGGCCTGGGGCTTGGCGGCCTTGCTGGCGCTGGCCTGGGCCTTGCGCGGCACCCGGCGGCCCCGCTGGCTGCGGGGCCGGGGCGATGCGGCGCGCCCATCGGTGCGGCCCGATGTACTGGAGGTGCTGCGCAAATACTGGCCCGGGCGCGAACGCGAGCACCGGGGGATGCAGAGCCTAAGCCAACTCCTGCGGCGCATCGCCCCCGCCGAACGCCTGCCGATGAGCCTGTTCTGTTTTCCCATTGCGATCAATTGGCTGCGGCTGTCCCTGCGCTACCGCAGCCTCACCTTGCCGACCCTCGCCGACCCACTAATCGAGATGGGCGACTTCTAGGGTGAATCCAAGAGCGCCTGCCTGGACAGCATCGGCGCGGCGTCACGCGCGGGGCCGTCGCCTAACTGCAAAAATGGCCAAAGTCGAGCCATCAGCAATTGATGCGAAACGCGGCAGCCAAATGAGCGCCGCTCGCATTACGGACGGGCCTTGATCACAAATCCGCCCAAAGCCGGTCGGCCCATGTGGGTTTTCGCACGCAACACCATGTTCTAAAAGGAAGCGGCGACGCTGGGACTGAACAAGGTGGGCGGAATTATGATCAAGGCCTTACGGACGAATTCCGGGCAGATCCCTCCCCCGGATTGTATTCCCGCTGCTCGGCTGCAGTGCTTAAGCAGCATGGAGATGAGGACCGCGCTGTCGCTCCCGTACCTATGCTTCTTGTTGGGGCAGCAGCGCGCCGAGCCGTTGAATGTTGCGTGCCACCATCGCCAGCGCGACATAGCGGCCAAAAGGGGCCAGGTTCAAATACATTTCGGGACGGCAAGACCGAAACCAAATCGAGCGCAATTAACGCGAGCCGGGCCGCTTTTGGCCCATCGAGCCGTACCCTTGTTCTATGCCGGCACCGAGCTTACTCGCTTAACGGAGTAATCGTGGCACGTCTCCGATTTCCTCCTTCGGTCGCGCCATCGAAAAGCTCGGCATCGTTAAACCCCGCATCACTGAGCATCGCTCCCGGCGTCACCCCGGATAAAAATCCGTTGAAATAACCTTCTCGATCTCCCATGGACAGTCCTCGGGGAATAAATCAAGGCCGATCTCATCGATCGCCTTAGCGGTTGCGTCCGCCCAGACCCCCTCTTGCCAGTTTGGATCGGCAAGCGCCGTCTTGAGGCTCGGCGTCTCACGCAAGTGCGCTGCGATACTCCGGCGCTGCTCCTTGATCGTCCGCTGCCAGCTTGAGCCGCGGCGGCCAGGTTGGAACTGCCACTTGAGCAAGTGAACCAAGAGGACCACCATCCGGCTTGCCAGTTCTCGCCGCTCGCTCTTGCCCACGTCTTCTATCTCCTCGGCGATTCGCGCGATATCAATGTCGGAAAATCTGCTCGCTCTCAGTAACGCCGCCTGCTCGTTGGCCCAAACAATGATATCGGTCTCGTACGGCGTACTCATGGTTTTTCTCCACGATCATGTTAGACAGGTGGCGATGTTAGACGTGCTAGACAGGTAGCTGTGTTAGACGTACTAGGCAGATGTCCGCGTTCACCAAGCAGACAGGCTTCGCCCCGTTTGGTTTGTACACACTAAAGCCACGTCTCTCCGTTCGCCTCTCGGCCGCTTCCCCGCTCCCGCCGTTGCGTTCCGTCAGAGATTAGTTTATGACCCATAACCCGTCAACTGAAGCGGAAAAATTCGCTCCTTCTGCCGCCGCTACCCAAAATAGCCCCAAGAGTCTGGCGTCGAACCCCTTCGACCGCAGGTCCGTGGCGTCTCCGTCCGCCGATCGATGTGCCGTCTCCCATCCCGCCATCCCGCTGTCGCAAGGACTGGAACCCAAGGTGGGGACAGGTCCATTTCCAAGGTTCGCGAGGACTCTACGAGCAGTTTTCATCCTTCGCCGCACGGTAGCATGGAGCCGTGGGCGCTTCCCGCCAGCTTGCCCAGGTTCGCGCGAGGTTTCCGAGATTCTCGGTTTTTCCATCTTTCCAGTGGCTTCAGGCGCTACCGTGTCGCGGGGCTAGCTCCGGCCAGCCAGTGACCTGCGCGGTTCTTGGTCCGCGCAGCGGACCCTAAGGGTTGGCTCCGTGCCCGTCTGTCCGCAGTGTGTACCGGTCACCCCAGGCCGTTCGTGGCGCACGCATCGATCCGCGCTTCGGCTTAGAATCTCCGCCACACGCAGGGGGCTGACGCACAGCCGCGCTCAAGGGTTGCAATGCACTTTACCGAGATCTTCATCCGCCGCCCGGTCGCGACCACGCTGCTGACCCTGGCTCTTTTTCTGGCCGGGGCCTTTGCCTTCCCGCTGCTGCCGGTCGCGCCCCTGCCGCAGGCGCACTTTCCGACCATCTCACATCATCGCGACGGTCGAGCGCGTCCGGACGGCACTGCCGGGCCTGCGCGCCGCCATCCCCCGGGCGATCGAGTTGGAGGTCGTCATCGACCGCACACCCATCATTCGCGCCTCGCTGCATGACGTCAAACTGGCGCTGGGGGTCTCGGTCGTCCTGGTGATCGTGGTGGTGTTCCTCCTTCCTGCGCGATGCTCGCACCACTCTGATCCCGGCGGTGGCCGTGCCGGTGTCGCTGGTCGGTATCTTCAGCGTCATGTATACATATCTCATCTGATATTTTCGCTCATGACCCTAGCGTAATCGTCCGACGTCGATATACTATCGTCCCTATGCTCGACTATACCATCTCCACCGAATAATTCGCCGAGCTACGTGCCGCCCACCGGCGTACGCGCGACCAGCGCGAGGCCGACCG
>JADNEJ010000393.1 GCA_016292295.1 Candidatus Thiodictyon intracellulare | reverse complement strand
CAAGATCAAGGCGTTGATCCGATAGGCCTCGCGCGCGTCCCGGGCGGCGCGGTGGACCGCACGCAGTTCGGCGAGTTCGTGCTTGTGGAGACGGTAGTCCAGCATGAAGGCAGTTTACCAATACTCTCGGCTGGTTACCCGCCGCGGCTAAACCATAATCTCACATGAGAGACGTATAACGTATTCTACTCGGCCACCATTGACCAGTACCATGTAATGTTCAATGTAATAGAGGTTGGCGCGCTTGGAGTGAAGGATCGTTTTCAGGTCTAATGGTGTCAGGTCGTCCATAACGGGTGATCGCTCCTCACGATGATGCTAAATTTCTAACACTACCACACAATGGTCACAGATTAGCGAGATTAGCGAGCATAGCTGGCGGTCTATCACGCGCTGGCGGTGTTTTTCGATTTCGCCTGACGCGGGCCCGCTCACGCGCCCCGCCAAAGTTTCGACCGGCGCAGCCGACCCTCCGCCTGCTTCGAGGGTTAAGATTGCGCCCTCTCCCACCGACCATCGCCACTCGCCCCCGCCCATGCGTATCCCCCGCGTCTATCTCGACCACCCGCTCGACCCGCAGACCGAACTGCGCCTGCCCGAGGGGCCGGCCCGCCACCTGACGCAGGTCTTGCGGCTAGGCCCAGGGGACGGGCTCGCATGCTTCAATGGGGATGGTCGCGACCGAGCCGCCACGGTGGCGGCACTCGGGCGGCCGGGGGTGGTCCTCGCGATCGGTGCGGCCGGTGCCGTGGAGCCTGAGCCCGCCCTGCGGATCAGCCTGGGCCTGGGTATCTCACGGGGCGAGCGCATGGATTACGCGATCCAGAAGGCGGCGGAATTGGGTGTCGCCGGGCTCTGGCCGCTGTTTACCGAGCGCAGCATGGTGCAACTCCAGGGCGAGCGGCTCCAGCGGCGCCTGGAGCACTGGCGAGGCGTCCTGATCGGCGCCTGTGAACAGTCCGGGCGTCGCCGCCTGCCGGCCCTGACGGCGGCCCGGACCCTGGCGCAGTGGCTCGCCGCCACCCCGCCGGGCACACTGCTGCTGGACCCGCGGGCGCCTCAAGCGCTGGCGCAGCTGGCAGCACCAGGACCGGAGGTGATCCTGTTGGTGGGACCCGAAGGAGGCCTGAGCCCGCGGGAACTGGACCTAGCGCACCGCCACGGGGTGGTCGGGGTGCGTCTGGGACCCCGAATCCTGCGTGCCGAGACCGCACCGCTCGCCGCCATTGCGGTGCTCCAGGCGCTGTGGGGGGATTTCTTGGATCAGGCCGCGGGCGCCGGTCAGGGCGGAAATTCGGCGCTCAGCGATCGGCAATCCGCCGAATAGCCGGGGGCCGGCGGGTATACTGGGGCTGATTTTGGCCGCGAGTCGCCGCCGCCGGACCCGCGACGACACAATAATCACCACAGGATCGGCACCGATGACGCACCACTTTGCACCGTGCAACCGCCCGCCGTCTCGAGTCACCCAGCTGTTCGCGGGGCTGACCGCCGGATTGATCCTGCTGCTCCTGGGTGCCTGCGACAAGGTCCCGCCGCCCACCGTGGCGCCGGCAGCGCCGCTGCCCGCGACGGCGCGCCCGCGCATCGCGCTTGTCATGAAGACCCTGACCAATCCCTTTTTCATCGAGATGGAGAAGGGTGCGCGGCGGGCGGAACAGGAGGAACAGGAGCTGGATCTGCTGGTGCGCACCGCCGCCCAGGAGACGTCCATCGAGCAGCAGATCGGCATCGTGGATCAGTTGATCCGTGACCGGGTGGCGGCCATCGTGATCGCCCCATGAGACTCGGTCGAGTTGATCCCGGTCCTCAAGAAGGCGCAGGACGCGAGCATCCTGGTGGTGAACATCGATAACCGTCTGAGTCCCGAGTTTTCGCGTAAGGTGGGCCTGCTCGGGGTGCCTTTTATCAGCGTGGACAATGAGGCGGACACCTATGCGGCGGTGCGCAGCGTCAGCGCCGGGGTGGACCGGCCGACCGAGGCGGCGATCATCGAGGGCATCCGTGGAGCGGCGAACGCGGAAGACCGCAAGCGCGGGGCCCTGCTGGCCTTGGCGGAGAACCCGCAGATCCGGGGTAGCCGTTTAGCTCTCCCTGTTCTTAACCCTCATGGACGATCATAAGCCTACGCGACACAGCTCGACGGCCGTGCCAGAATATGCGGCATTATGTAGCAACTGCACATAGTTATCGAATCAATTAGTTACGCAGAATCTGGCGGCAACTTAGTGCGATGCGGGCGGGTGGGCGCCGAGATCTGCCAAATTTCGGTGAGCAATCCGGCTGCCGGGGCTGGCTCAGAATCGGGAAGTCGTAGCCAAGTCGCTGAATAAATAGCAATGTACGTTTGCTACATAATGCCAAGAATATGGCAGCGGTCTTGATCACAAATCCGCCCAAGGCCGGCCGGCCCATATGGGTTTTCGCGCGCAAGACCATGTTCTGCAAGGGAGCGACGACGCCGGAACTGAACAAGGTGGGCGGAATTATGATCAAGGCCTATGGCACCACCTCCTAAGCAAGAGCGGGCAAGCGCCGCCAGGCCACTACCATGCACCTGAGCGATCACGACTTCAGACAATGCGACGACGCCGATCTGGAGACGCTCACGCCCGCGCAGGCACGGGCGTTGTTGGGCAAGGTGCTGGCGGATCTGAAGGCGGCGCGCGAGCGGCTTGAGCAGACCCCCTCCAATAGTTCGCGGCCACCGAGCACGCGGTTGCCGTGGGAGGGGAATGGCGGTTAGAAAGCACCCGCTGGCGAGGCCGATGTTCCCTGTCAGGGGACGTAGTGGACGTGACAGACATCCCCGGCGGGGCCGATGAGCCGGCCCTGGCGCCGCCGCCATGGCCGCGCCGCCAGGGCTCGCGGCGCACGCTTACCGGCGCACCGCCCGGTCGGCGCCCGGGGGTCCCGGTGCACGGCCGTACCCAGCATCTGCCGGTGGACGCCGAGCAGCCCCACCGGCCGACGTGCTG
>JADNEJ010000103.1 GCA_016292295.1 Candidatus Thiodictyon intracellulare | reverse complement strand
GGAGTGACAGTGACATCGTGGAACCTCCGGATCACCAAAAACGGGGCTCCTACGCCACCGGGCCAGGGACGGGATTTCATGCAGCTTTACCGGAAGGACACCGAGTACCGGCGCGCCCGGCGCCGGATAGCGCAGCCCATACAAGGCGCGCGGAAAGCTACTGAAGTTGTGAATCGTCTCCAGCGCCGGTGTAGAACTCAGCACCGGGGCCTGCGTCTCCCAATGGGCGGAGAGCACCAAAATGGCGCTCTAGCGCGACAGTGCGGCCCCGAGTTCGCCGGTTTCGCCCGGCGTCGGCCTTGATCATAAATCCGCCCAAGGCCGGCCGGCCCATGTGGGTTTACGCGCGCAAAACTATGTTCTGCAAGGAAGCGGCGACGCCGGGACTGAACAAGGTGAGCGGAATTATGATCAAGGCCCCTGGCGCCAGCAGGAGGTCCGGCGCGCCGTGGGATACAAAAAGGACTGGGTGAAGCGGTTTCATCGGTGGCACCTGCGGCCGGTTTGACTCAAGACTCAACCGCCGTGAGTGCTGCCGCTGCGGCAGTGGCGAGCCGGCGGCAAGCCGCTCAGTCACCCTCGAACTCACAGAGCGAGAATACCTTCTGTTCGTGCTTTTCGAGCCGCGCGCGCCCGCCCAGATCGGGCAGATCTATGACGAAACAACATTCAACGATGGTTCCGCCTATGCTCTCGATCAGCTTGCAGGCGGCTTCGGCCGTGCCGCCGGTGGCGATCAGGTCATCGACCAGCAGCACCCGCTCACCCTGGGACACCGCATCGACGTGCATCTCGATGCGATCGGTGCCGTATTCGAGGTCATAGTCGTGACCGACGGTCGCGGCCGGCAGCTTGCCCTTCTTGCGAATCGGCACGAAGCCGACCCCTAGTTGATAGGCGAGCGCCGCGCCGACGATGAAACCGCGCGCTTCAATGCCGGCTACGCGGTCGATCTTTCCCGCGGTATAGCGGTTGACCAATTCATTGATAGTGACGCGAAAGCCCACGGGGTCCTTGAGCAAGGTCGTGATGTCACGAAACATGACACCCTGCTTGGGATAATGGGGAATGGTACGAATACGCGACTTAATGGGCATGAGGCTTTTTCTGACATAGTTAGCGTGGATTTAGCACGCGGCCGGCCACCGCATCCAGGCGCCGGACCAGCTCGGGGTTGCGCGCGTTCGGCGGCGTGATCAGTGCATGCTCCAGCGCGCTGCGGCAACCGCAGGCGGCGGCACCGGCATCGTTATGCAGCAGCGGCGCGACCTTCTTCACCAGGCTGCGGGCATTATCGGCATTGGTTAGCAGGACCCGGACGATGGCATCGACGGTGACGTTGTCGTGGTTGGGATGCCAGCAGTCGAAATCGGTGACCATGGCCACCGTTGCGTAGCACAGCTCCGCCTCGCGCGCCAGCTTGGCCTCCGGCATGTTGGTCATGCCGATGACATCGCAGTTCCAACTGCGGTAGAGCTCGGACTCGGCCAGGCTAGAAAACTGGGGTCCCTCCATGACCAGATAGGTGCCGCCCCGCGCCACCTCGATACCGGACTCGCGCGCCGCCGCCTCGAGATGGTCGCCAAGCCGACGGCACACCGGGTGCGCCATCGACACATGCGCCACCAGGCCGGTACCGAAAAAGCTCTTGACGCGGTCAAAGGTGCGGTCGATGAACTGATCCACGATGACGAACATGCCGGGCCGCAGATGCTCGCGCAGCGAGCCCACGGCGCTGACCGAGATCACGTCGGTGGCCCCAGCACGCTTGAGTGCGTCGATGTTGGCGCGAAAGTTGATCTCGGAAGGCGGGATCCGGTGTCCACGGCCATGGCGCGGCAGAAACACCATCTGCTGCCCGTTCAGTTCGCCGC
Source organism: Candidatus Thiodictyon intracellulare (assembly GCA_016292295.1). GTDB lineage: Bacteria > Pseudomonadota > Gammaproteobacteria > Chromatiales > Chromatiaceae > Thiodictyon > Thiodictyon intracellulare. The sequence continues at coordinate 1,113 of JADNEJ010000103.1, read as the reverse complement.
ACAGCAGCTCGTCGGAGAGAGCGCCGAAGGGCGAGTCGATGCGTTGCCAGCGCTTGTTGCTCAAGCCCTCAATGTCATAGACACCGCTGCCGCCGATGATCCCGAGCACCGAAGCGCTACTGTTGTCTGCCATCTGAATGTCTTCCGAAACCTGATTGCCAATCGGCCCGAAAGGGTACACCATTTAGGCGATTCCGGTCATCAGCGGGGGACGCGACGCCGAGGCACCGGCGGCCGAGGTCCGCGGCGCGACCCGGCGCGCATCGGCGCACGCCTGCGCGACGGCGACGGCAGTGAACTGCTCTGTTACCGCCGCAAAGGGCGCAAGGACACCCTGCTCGACGCGGACGATCAGCCCATCACGGAGGAGTCCCTGGTGCCCACTCTGAAGAGGCGCTCCCCCAACTGCACCGGCGCCTGGCCGAGCAGCAGCAGGGCAAGAGCCGGCTCGCGCAGGTCCTCACCCAAGCACGCCAGGCCGAACAAGAGTTGCAGTCAGCCGACACCGACCTCCAGGCGTCCGACGCGGTGCTGGAGACACTCTGCCGCCAGGTCGGCGGCGGTCAGCCCGATCAGTTGCCTGCCGTCGAGGAGCGTGCTCTCCCCGACCTCGGCGGAGCCGGACTCCCGGCGCCCTCGCTACTCAGGACCGCCAAAATCACCACCATCAAGGCGCGGGTGCCTTGATGGGATGAACGTCGCTGGGGTGTGACGGGAATGGTGCCGGAAGTGCTAGGACTCCGAACGCTGACCCGCCAGCCGGTCGTTTTATCCACCCTCGTCGGCGCGGTGTTGACAGGCGACACGGTGTACCTGGGCGGGATCGTGATCAAAATGTGTACAGGGTCCGGCATCAGATGCCCTTCCAAAATGCGGTACTGCTCTTGGTCCGCCAACTTCCAGAACACCTCGCCGAGGTGTCGCCGCAACTGCTCGTACAACGACTTGCGCCGGCATGTCCGGGAAAAAATAGGCTACATCACTAGCAGCCTGTCGGACTTAGCGACCGGCGCCACCACCTGAGGCCCTTGGGTGGGTTTTTGTGGTAAAAAAGAAACGTTTTCGGCTAGAAACGCAGTTTTCCGCGGTGTTCCCCTGACTGCAGACGTAATA
>JADNEJ010000026.1 GCA_016292295.1 Candidatus Thiodictyon intracellulare | reverse complement strand
GCGGGTGCCGCCTGGCCGCGACGAGCGACCGCCGCAACCCCCTGCTCAGCGCACGTGTCGGCACCGCCGTGACGTCACGCGCGGGGCCGTCGTCCAACTGCAAAAATGGCCAAAGTCGAGGCAGAAGCAGGGGCGTGAATTTATCGAGCGGGCCGGGAAAGCGCTACGGGGCCAGTAGCGCGGTCCGGCGGTCATTGAACAAACCCCAAGCCATTGTTGTTCCAAATACCAACCTAGATCCTGGAGAAACATCAAGTGTCACTGAAGCATGTGATCGTCGCCGGTGCCGCCACCATGTCGATGTCCCTGCCCGGCGCGCTCTGCGCCCAAGCTCAGTCAGCCCCGGTCGTCGAAGGTGGAACCTCTGCGACCCGGACCATCCGGGTCATCGAAGGCGCCGCTGCCCCTGCCCCAGTTGCCGAGGACACAGCTGCCGTTGACCCGATCATCGAGAGCAACGCCGCTGCGGATCAGGCCGCGGCCGAGCCCAGAGCCGAGACCACTGCCGCCCCGGCCACTGGGCAGGCGAGCGCCGTCCAAGTCGCCGAAGATGATGCTGTGACCGCCCAGGAGTACAAACGCCAGAAAATGGACGAGGCCACCGCCGCGGATGACAAGTTCCATGCCAATCGCACCCAGGCTAATATGATTGCCCGCGACAAGTCGGAGGCCGAAGCCGCAGCGGCCATCGATCGGGCGCACGCCGCCGAGGACCGGGCGAGCGCCGCCAGGAAGAGCGCAGCGCGGGCCGGTAATCCGCGATAGGGAACGGTTCACTAATAACCTGAATCAGTGATCTTCATGAGACTATGAATCGTTGATCTACTCGAATTTCAGCGAGATAGAGTTAAAATGGCGCATTCCTGATACTCACTCCGCAGGTGATATGGTGCGACGACTGATCATTGCGAAATCAGAGGCTGATTTTACTTCTCACGCGAGATTGTGACTGATCAGGATGGCGATTAGTCAGCACACCGACCTAGCGAAAGATGCGACCGCAGCGGCTCTGGCCCGGAGCGATGCCATACCGCATGCCAAGATCCTGACTAGTACCTCGCGATGGAATCGCTCTGACCACTTCCGGCTAGGAAGCCAGCGGCTTGCCCTGGTATGTCCAGTGGAAAGGCTTGGCCAGCGTCTCATTGAAGTAGTCGATGAATTTGTTGATCTTATCGCATAGATCTTCGACCGAAAGAAAATTTCCTCGTCGAATAACTTTGCAGGCCAAAATCGAGAACTACTTATGACTGACTTCCATGCTTGGTCTTGGGCGGATTTATGATCAAGGCCGACCGGCGGATGGATCGTCGCCACGCAAGCCGGATTCGGGGTCAGGTTGCGGGAGTGTCGGGAGCACGGTGACGAAAAGAACACCAGGTCGAATCCGTCCGGAGCGAAATAGACGTCCGTGGCCTAGAGCCAGCCCCCGGCGCAGGTCGTCAGGGTCATGACCGCGACCTCATCGAAAGAGACGCCGCGTAACCGCTTCAAACTCGTCAAGCCGCATCGCCGCCCCAACGCCTGAACAAGTGGTGCTCGATCTCGAACTGGTCGAGGACCTTACCCAGGGTCTGGTCCACCAGGTCCATGATCGTTTGGGGGCCATGGTAGAAGGAAGGCGCCGGGGGCAGGATAATAGCGCCCATCTCGGTGACGGCCGTCATGTGGCGAAGATGACCTAAGTGCAGTGGGGATTCACGGGGAACCAGGACCAGTTTGCGGCGCTCCTTGAGGGTCACGTCCGCGGCACGGCTGAGCAGGTTGTCACCGAGCGACAAGGCGATCTGCGCCAGGCTCTTCATGGAGCAGGGGACAACCACCATTCCACAGGCACGGAACGAGCCGCTGGAGATCGAGGCGGCCAGATTGCCGTGCTCATGGACCACATCGGCCAGGGCCCTGACCGCGGCGAGGCTGGTCTCGGTCTCCAGCCGCAGGGTGATTTCCGCCCCCTTGCTCACGATAAGATGGGTTTCGACCTCCGCAATCCCCTTGAGGACCTCCAGGAGACGAATACCGTAGACCACACCACTCGCCCCCGACAATCCGACGATAACCCGCTTCATATACCCTGACTCCACTGATTATTCATTGCTTGAACTCCCACAGCCGGCTCTCCCTGGTGAGTTCGGTTGTGAGCCCTTCACCCTAGAAAGAGCAATTAAATCTTGTGCGATTTGATTTAAGATTCTGAAATACATATGAAAAGATGTGCGTATGAACGATTTTATCCTTCACACAGCGGATAAAACCGAAACAACGGCGCTGGCGCCGTTTTCCGGCCCCGGCCCGGTCCCCGTGGACACGTTCGGTGGCAGGGTCCACGTTGAGTGGGACCTGCAGGCCGCCGTCACCCCACTCGGGCAGTTGCCATTTTTCACCGAATTTCTCCAAGTGAGTGGGCTCTTCGATCCCTGGGTGATATAGTTGCCCATTGGTACTCACCAGCCCTAATGCTCCGAGCATGCGCGGTGTATTGGGCACCACGGTATTGTCAATCCTCTCCGGCTACCAGTGCTACGCCCACATCAGCGCCTTGCGGGACGACACCATCAATCTCGCATTATTGGGGATGAGCGAGGTGGTCAGCGAGGACTCGGTCCGACGCAATTTTGGCAAGATCGACGAGGCCGAAGGGGTGCAGTGCAGTGGTTACAGCATCACCTGGGTTACTGCGCGGCGTCGTTACTAAGCAAGTGGTGGATTCTAGATGCCGACACGACGGTCAAGCCGCTCTATGGACACCAGGAAGGGGCGGTCAAGGGGTATATAACCCACACAAGCCGGGCCGCTGGCCTTGATCACAAATCAGCTAAAGGCCGGCCGGCCCATGTGGGTTTGCGCGCGCAAGACCATGTTCTGCAAGGGAGCGGCGGCGGCTGGACTGAACAAGGTGGGCGGAATTATGGGCAAAGCCAGGGCCGCCCCTACCACACCTACTTCCTTTCGAGTCTGCGCTTGATCTTGGAGGTGGAGGTGAAGGCCG
>JADNEJ010000076.1 GCA_016292295.1 Candidatus Thiodictyon intracellulare | reverse complement strand
TATGACGGCGGCAGTCGCGTCGTCTTTCGCCGTGCCCACGCCCGCTGGGAGGGCGGCCGTAAACACCGTGCCGCACAGCCCACAGCGCAACCGCTCCAGGGTGTAGACCTGCGCCTGCAGGGGCGCCACCCCGGTGACACGCACCAGGACCGCGGGCTCCTGGCGTTGGACGTAGACCCGGCCAGTGCAACCGGGTGCGGGACAGGGGTCGCCTTGCTTCAGGGTGACGTGGGTGAGCGCAATGGGCGGGGCGCGGGGAGACTGGTCCGCGCCGTTGCGACCATGGCCAGTGCGCGTCTTTGGGTGGGGCGGCAGCGTGGTCTCGCCGTCGGTGCCCCCAGGGCTGTCCGCCACTACCGGCAAGGCCGCGGTACGGGCGTAGTCCGCGCTCTGGCGCTCCCGGCAATAGGCGAGTGAGCGGATGATGCGGATGTCACCGGCCTTGTTGACATAGTGTGCCTTCGGCAGACGCGGTACATGATGCCGCGCTTCATCCGCGAGCAGTAGGCGCAGAAGGAGTCGCCATCCATGTGGGTGCGCGCCTGCGCGATCAGGGGCTGGCGCTCGTAGTGTGCCAGGTGAGGCCCGGGTAGCACTGCGGCAGGTGCGAGGGGTCGAAGCCCGGGACCAGCGGGTCCACGGTCAGCAGCGCCAACTCGAAGCGCACCGGGGCATAGGTCTGCAGGTGCCGCAGGATGTGCAGCAGCGACAGTGAGTCCTTGCCACCCGAGACGCTCAGCAGGAGGCGGTCGCCGGCACGGATCATGCAGTAGCCCGCGATCGCGCGACCCACCTGGTGCAGGAGTGATTTTGAGGGTTTCAGGGCGGGGTTGGGCATCTTGCGGCAACCGTCCACTCGTTCAATCGTCAGGTGAGTAACTCGCGGCCTTCTGTGAGACCTGGGAGGTCGGCGCAAAGCGCAGAATCTCGATCGCCCAGCAGTTCGATCGCCCAGCAGTCGGCACCGGCACTGAGGACCAGACAGGAGGGGCCGCCATGGGTGCGGGTCCGGCCGGCGGCACCGGGGTTGAGGACCCAGGGCAGGGCCTCCTGATCCAGCAGCAGCCGGTGGCTGTGACCGTAGACCAGGGCACGGGCGCGTGGAAAACGGTGGCGCAGCCGTTCGTGGCGCTCCCGCGCCGGGGTCTGGTGGCCGTGGATCACGACCAGATTACCGCCCGGCAAGGACACCTCGACCCAACCCGGGAGTTGGCCCAGGGTCGCCCGGTCCGCGGTGGGTCACTCGGCCGGGCGATCGTTGTTGCCACGCGCCGCCCACACGGGGCCGCACCGCGGTTGCAGTCGGGCGATGACCGCGGTTGCAGTCGGGCGATGACCGCGGCGCTGCCGATATCCCCGCAGTGAACCGCCAGGTCGCAGTCGGCGACCACGGCAAGCACGCGGGGGTCCACTTAGCCGTGGGTGTCGGAGAGGATTGCGACCCGCACCGCAGCGGGGTCGCCGGCGGCGGCCGGGCCCGCCGCCGCCCCCGGCGGTAGTGCATCCGTCATTATGATGTCCGCAGTCGTCCTTACGTGGTGTCTCCGGCGGCACGCCGGGCTGGTGTCCGGCACTGCGAGGGCCCGGCGCTCTGGGGTCAATCCATCGTCAGGGCTAGCTTGCCGGTCACGTGCCCGGCCTCGATCAGCTTGTGGGCCTCCGCGGCGGCGGCCAGGGGAAAGATCTGAGAGACGTGGATCTTGATCTCCCCGCTGTCGATCAACTTGCCGCAACGGCGCAGGATTTCGCCCTGGTGGGCACGCGCCCGCGGCAGGTCGCGCAATTGGGGCGTGAGCATCAGCTCCAGACTCAGGCGCAGGTTGCGCACACGTGCCTCCTTGAGATCCAGGTCCGGCCCCGGGTCCAGGATGGTCACCAGGTTGCCGTAGGCGGCCATGGCCGGGATGCTCTGGCGGAAGCACGCCGGGCCCACGGTGTCCAGGGCCACATCGACCCCGCGTCCCCCGGTCCACTCCATGACCGCTTGCACCAGGTCCTCCTCCCGGTAGTTGATGCAATACTCGGCCCCCAGGGCATAGGCGAAATCGGCCTTCTCCGGGCCGCTCACCGTGGTGCAGACCCGCGCCCCGGCGAGGCGGGCGAGTTGGATCGCCACGTGCCCCACCCCCCCGGCCCCGGCATGGATCAACACGGTCTGATCAGCGACGAGGCCCGCCCGGTCGCTCAGCGCCTCCCAGGCGGTCAGCAGGACCAGTGGGGCTGCGGCGGCCTCGGCGGACCCGAGCGCATGCGGCTTGGCCTGCGCCAGATGGTTGTCCAGGCAGATATATTCTGCATAGTTGCCGACTGGGCCGCCGAGCCCGCCATGACAGAACCAGACCTCGTCACCCGGTTTGAAGCGGGTCACCTCTGCGCCTACAGCCTCGACCACGCCCGCCCCGTCACAGCCCGGAACCAGCGGGAATCCGGCGGGCAGGAGCGCTCCGTTGGTGCGAATCTTGGTGTCTACCGGGTTGACACCGGCGGCCATCAGGCGAACCAGGATATCATCCGGTCCGGTCAGTTCCGGCCGAGGCCGCTCCACCAGTTGGAGGACCGGGGGTCCGCCGGTCTTATGTATCTCAATCGCTCGCATGGGAAATACTCCCCGAATGGTCTCAGCAAAGAGTCTAACAGTAGCCTTGTGCCTGTCGGCATGACAACACCATAACGTTAGGATCTTCGCCTCTCGCCCCCCAGACCGACCATGCTGGTCGACGCCGCGCGTCGGCAGGCGGCGGCGCCCGGACACCCGCGACCATGAGCAACAAGGCCCCCGACTGCAATCGGCTTAAAATTAGGACCAGCGACTTAGAGCGCCAGGTGGCGCGCCTGTCGGTGGTGCACCAGGAGTTAATCGATACCCGCAACCGCCTGGATCGTGAGCTGGAGCGCTTCACCGGAATTCAATCAGACAATACCCGTGCCATCACTGTACCTCGACTTTGGCCATTTTTGCAGTTGGGCGACGGCCCCGCGCGTGACGCCACGG
>JADNEJ010000461.1 GCA_016292295.1 Candidatus Thiodictyon intracellulare | reverse complement strand
CATGGACAATCTCAATACCCATTCCTCAGAATCCGTCGTGCGGTTAGTCGCGGATACCATCTGCTTTAACGGTGACCTCGGCGTCAAAGGCAAGTGTATAATTTTCGAGACCATAGCGACGCGCCAAGCGTTTCTTTGCGATCCCACGCATTGCATCGTCTTTCATTTACCGCCTAAACACTGTTCATGGCTGAATAAGATTGAAATTTGGTTCTCGCTCTTAGTCCGCAAAGTTATTCGATGAGGAAATTTTCTTTCGGTCGAAGATCTAATTTAATACTTCAATGAGACGATGGCAAAGCCTTTCCGCTGGACATACCAGGGCAAGCGGCTGGCCGCGTAGCCAGAAGTGGTCCGAGCGATTCCATCGCGAGGTACTAGTAAAGAACAGTCATCCACAGATGAACACAGATTATTAATTGGCTTACATTTGGTCAGTGTGGGATCACCTTGGGGATGATCGTGACAGTAGCGATAAGCGCCTGACAATAAAAATGAAAATAAAATCTGGGTTCATCTGTGGATTTTAGGATAAGGGCTGGGAACTGGCGGCGGCTTTTAGCAAATCAGGCGGGTCAGCGTCCAGTTTGAGGGTAATCCAGCAGACCAGCGGCATCAGGATCGACCAACCGCCGGCGAGTGCGGCGAGCGCCGCGACGGGGGCGGGGAAGCTCACCGCGCCGAGCCGCATACCTGCATAGTAGGCGAGAGGCCCGCCGACGGCCCCGAACAGGGCGACGAGCCGCCGACGTTCCAGCAGCCAGCGTAGCGCGACCGGCAGGAGGGTGGCGAACCCGGCCCACATAGCGATGATCCACACCGGGGCGAGCCAGGGCAGGATCATGCCCGAAGGGTACTCCAGCAGGCCGAGCCCGGCCAGCAGTCCGTCCCATAGGGCGCCGATCGTGGCGACCGTTAGAATGAGGAGCGCATCCCGCCAGGGCCCTGGGGTCAGGGCCAGGTGGATTGCGACCGCCGCCGCCGTCACGGCGACACCGAGCCAGGGCATCGCATTGGCGCCCCCAAGAACGCAGGCGAACCAGGCAACCTGGTAGGCGACGAAATTCACGAGTACGCGAGACACGAGACTCCGGTTGGGGCGACACCAATTTTCCAGCTTGCCGCCTGGTCCCGAGAAAAGCAACCGTGCGCCGGAGCGGGATACAGCCGGACATCCGCCTGGCCGGACACGGCGTGGCCATCCGGCAGTTCCTGATCTATACGTCTCTTACGTCTCTTATGTGAGATTTCGGTTTAGTTAGGACGGGTAACCTACCGAGAGTTTTGGTAAACAGCCTTCATGCTGGACTGCCGTCTCGACAAGCACGAACTCGCCGAACTGCGTGCGGCCCACTGCGCCGCCCGGGACGTGCGCGAGGCCTATCGGATCAACGCCGTGATCTTGCTCGGTAAGGGGCGTGCGCCGGTCGATGTGGTCGATGCCTTGCTGATCGACCCAGACACTGCTCGCGATTAATTCAATTGTTACAAGAATGGCTTTCTTGATGGGTTGCTGCGGATGAGCTATATCGGTAGCGAAGCCCTCGCGCTCTATCGGGCGCTTTTTTAAAATCAGCGGACATCAAATCGCATCGCAGTCGTGGCTGGCTGAACGCCAAACCAGATCCCCAGTTCGCGGAAAAACTCCACGACATCTGCGATACGTATCGTCTGGCCCCGGAGCGGGCGGCAGCGGAAATCCAGACGATCTCGGTTGACGAAATGACAGAAATACAGGCATTTGAGCATATAGCGCCGACGCAGCCAATGACCTCGGAACGGGTCGAGCGCTACGAGTTCGAGTATCAGCGCCACGGCACCCATACCCTGATCCGGGTTCAACGTCGCGACCAGCAAAGTGACTCGGCAACTCGGCCAGACGCGAACCGAAGACAATTTCGCGCGTTTCCTATCCCTCCTTTTTGCTGCGTGCCCGGCGAAGTCGCAGTTGTACCTCGTCATAGACAATCGTCATAGACAATCTCAATACCCATTCCTCAGAATCCGTCGTGCGTTGAGTCGCGGATGCCATCGGCTTTAACGGTGACCTCGGCGTCAAAGGCAAGTGTGAAATTCTCGAGTCCATGACGAATTTCGCGCCAAGCGAGTCCATGGCGCCATGGCGACGCGCCAAGCGTTTCTTTGCGACTCCATGCATCGCATCGTCTTTCATTTCACGCTTAAACACTGTTCACGGCTGAAGCGGATTGAAATTTCGTTCTCGATTTTAGCCCGCAAAGTTATTCGACGAGGAAATTTTCTTTCGGTCGAAGATCTATGCGATAAGATCAACAAATTCATCGACTACTTCACGACTACTTCAATGAGACGATGGCCAAGCTTTTCCACTGGACATACAAGGGCAAGCCGCTGGCGGCCTAGCTGGAAGTGGTCCGATCGATTTCATCGCGAGGTACTATACTGAGCTAATGCCAAATTTTTGGTTTCCTCACCGACACCGATTATTTCAAAGTTTTGCGTCAGCAAGGAGCGCAAGTCGCCTTGGTACTCACCCGGGTTGCTGAAGAAGTATGCGCAGGCTTTGCGAAACCCGTCAAATGATTCGTAATACTTGTTATACAGAATTTTTCTCTTAAAGAATTTCCATAGCCGCTAAATAAGACTCAAATTGGGCGCATAAGGTGGAAGAAAGACAAGCTTGATGCGGGAATCTTTGATGTAATCTTGAACCGCTTTTATCAGTAATAGCGAGCGTTGTCGCAAATGACGTAGATCTAGGTCGCGACGGCGTAGACTTGCTCAAGTTGCTGGAACAGGGCGATCGTTGAATTCGCACCAATAGTCTCATTGAAGCGCGTCACGGGCTTCAAATGCTCCAGATCGATCGCACCGTTGATGTTGCTGCGCCGTCGTCCCGTGTTGGACTTCACCTGATAGTCCTCGCCACGCTTGATTCAATCAAGCCCGAGTACCGTATTATGCTGTGGGTAGACCGCGTCCATGAAGCAGATGACGTCGTTTTCCCCTTTGTCTTGCTTGAGCGTT
>JADNEJ010000200.1 GCA_016292295.1 Candidatus Thiodictyon intracellulare | reverse complement strand
TCGGTGGAGAGGGTCTAGTCGAGCATAGGGACGATAGTATATCGACGTCGGTCGGCTACGCTAGAGTCCTGAGCGATAATACCAGATGAGACGTATATATAAACTGAAATTTCCGGCTTTCCCAGGGGGGGCACCGGAGGGGCGGGGGGTAGCGGTGGGGGGGCGAGGGGTTTGAGGAGATCCACGCAAACCCCTACGAAAACTCCCGACCCCAAGTGTTTGGCTCTGCCCAGGTTTCAGAACACGGAAACTTCAGGTATAAACTGCCGCGTTTCCACGCACTGACCCTGGAGAGCCAATGGCGCGCTATCACGTTTACGGCATCGGTAATGCCCTGGTGGATATGGAGTACGAGGTCGACCCCAAGGACCTGGAGACCCTCGGGATTGACAAGGGCGTCATGACCCTGGTCGACGAGGCCAAGCAGCTCGAGATCATGCTGCATCTCGCCTGCCACCACCACGAGCGCGCCTCCGGGGGCTCTGCCGCCAATACCGTCATCGGACTCAGCCAGTTGGGCGGGCGCGGCTACTACTCCTGCAAGGTAGCCGACGACGAGCTGGGCCACTTCTACATGCGCGACTTGCGCGAGGGTGGCGTGGACACCAACCGCCACACCGAGAAGGAGCAGGGCCATACCGGCCGCTGCGTGGTCCTGGTGACCCCGGACGGCGACCGCACCATGTGCACCTTCCTGGGTGTCAGCGGCAATATTTCCGCCAACGAACTGGTCGAGGAGGCCCTGCGCGACTCGGACTGGTTCTACACCGAGGGCTACCTGGTCACCTCCCCCGTCGCTCGTGCTGCCTCGATCGCGGCGTGCGAACTCGCGGCCAAGGCAGGGGTTCGCACCGCCCTGTCACTCTCCGATCCCAACATGGTCACTTATTTCAAAGACGGGCTCTTGGAGATGATCGGCCCCGGCGTGGATCTGATCTTCGCCAACGAGGCGGAGGCCATGGGGATGGCCGGTGCCGCGGACCTCGGCAGCGCCGTGGCCTATCTGAAGACCATCAGCCGTGAATTCGCCATCACCCGCGGGGCCCTGGGCGCCCTGGTGTGGGACGGCCAGGTCCTAATCGAGATCGCCGGGAACAAGGTCGAGGTGGTCGACACCGTCGGTGCCGGGGACATGTTCGCCGGGGCCTTCCTCTATGGCCTCACCCAGGGCTGGAACCACCGGCGCGCCGGGGCGCTCGCCTCCTCCGCCTCCGCCCGGCTGGTCACGACGCTGGGGCCGCGGATCTCGCGGGAGGAGACCCAGGCGGTTCTGGAGGCGTTTGCTCGGGCCGGCGACGGCGTTTGATGATCCGCCGCCGCTCGTGCCAGAGTACCGACACGGCCAAGAGCACGAACAGGGTCATGAGCGGCGGCACATCAAGCAAGGTTGCGGTCAAGCCCAGGACCAGAAACCAGACCGGCGCGGCCCCCACGGCAGCACTGAAGAGGCGGCCCCGGCGGGCCTTGATCACAAATCCGCCCAAGGCCGGCCGGCCCATGTGGGTTTGCGCGCGCAAGATCATGTTCTGCAAGGGAGCGGCGACGCCGGGACTGAACAAGGTAGACGGAATTATGATCAAGGCCAGGCTTAGCCATCGTCTCATTGAAGTAATCGATGAATTTGTGCATCTTATGGCATAGATTTTCGACCGAAAGAAAATTTCCTCGTCGAATAACTTTGCGGGCCAAGATCGAGAACAAAATTTCAATCTGATTCAGCCATGAACAGTGTTTAGGCGTGAAATGAAAGACGATGCGATGCGTGGAATCGCAAAGAAACGCTTGACGCGTCGCCATGGACTCGAGAATTCCACACTTGCCTTTGACGCCGAGGTCACCGTTAAAGCAGATGGCATCCGCGACTAAACGCACGACGGGCCTTGATCATAATTCCGGCCACCTTGTTCAGTCCCGGCGTCGCCGCTTCTTTGCAGAACATGGTCTTGTGCGCGCAAACCCACATGGGCCGGCCTGCCTTGGGCGGATTTGTGATCAAAGCCCGCACGACGGATTCTGAGGAATTGGTATTGAGATTGTCCATGACGAGGTGCAACTGCGACTCCGTCGGGCACGCAGCAAAAAGGGGGGGATAGGAAACGCGCGAAATCGTCTTCGGTTCGCGTCTGGCCGAGTTGTCGAGCCACATTGCCGGTTGCGACGTTGAGCCCGGTAATCAGGGTATGGGTGCCGTAGCGCTGATACGCGAACTCGCGGCGCTCGACCCGTCTCGAGGTCATTGACTGCATCGGCGTTATACGCTCAAGTGACTGTATTGCGACGCTGGCGTCGGAGTTCTCCGTCCACCGCCGCCGCCAAGCTTGGACGGTAGATCGACCGATACCGAGTTCGTCGACCGTCGCCCGCACGCCGACGTCTCGACGCGCCAACAAGATAATCCGTGCGCGCATCGTAATTTGCTGCGGACAAGTCGGTTGTCGTTCAAGCGTCTTCAGTTGTCGACGCTCACGATCGGTTACAGGGACGGGGGCAGCACGCAGTAAAGGCATCGCAGGGAATCAGTAGAATTCTAAAAAAATTGTAGTTTACGACATACTCACAGAAATGGCATAGAATTTCCATCGTGGGGTGTGGGGTACTAAAAAGAGCAGCTGGACCTTGCGCGATCTGATTTAACATGCTGAAATATATATGAAAGGATGTGCGTATGAGCGATCTTATCCTGCACCTAGCGGGTGAAACAGAAACAACGGCGCTGGCGCAGTTTCCCGGCCCCGGCCCGGTCCCTGTGGACACATTCGGTGGCAGAGTCCACGTTGAGTGGGACCCGTAGGTCGCCGTCACCCCACTCGGGCCGTTGCCATTCTTCACCGAATGTCTCCAAGTGAGCGGGCTCTTCAATCCCTTGGTGAATAGCTGCCCATTGGTAAGTATCTCAACAAAAACGTTTGTATACTCAGCTAATGCCAAATTTTCGGTTTCCTCACCGACTAGTTATTTCAAAATTCTCCGTCAGCAAGGAGCGCAAGTCGCCCTGGTACTCACCCG
>JADNEJ010000211.1 GCA_016292295.1 Candidatus Thiodictyon intracellulare | reverse complement strand
CTGCCGAAGCGACTGAACCGGTTCTCCCGCGCGACCTCCAGCACCTGCACGAAGGGCGTTTCAAATTCTTTGCGGAAGCGGCGCCGGAAGGTCGACAGGGTGTCGTGGTCCGGGTGAAGCTTGCAGGCAAGCAACATCCGGTCTTCCAGTTCACCGATCCGCGGGCCGTGGGTCACGATCACTACCGCCCGGCCCTGCTCGTGGGCCAGTTCCCCCAGCAGACGCACCACGGCGCGTCCGTTGACGGAGTCCAGGGCGGCGGTGGGCTCGTCGGCGAGCAGGGTGGGCGGGTTTCCGGCCAGAGCGCGGGCGATGGCGACGCGCTGCTTCTCGCTGCCGGATAGCTAGGCGGGGAAGTTGCGCCGCCGCTTGGCCAGCCCCACCAGGTCCAGGAGTGCGGGGGCCTCGCCCAGGTCCCGGCCCTTGAGTTCCAAGGCGACCTGCACGTTCTTCGCCGTGGTAAGGGCCGGGCACAGGTTGTAGCTCTGGAAGATGAAGCCCATGCGCCGCAGGCGCGACTGCGCCAGTTCCCGGGCCAACAACCCAGCGAGCGTCTGGCCCCCCACTCAGACGGCGCCCGCGGTGGGGTGCAGCAGACAGCCCAGGATCATCAGCAGCGTGGTCTTGCCACTTCCCGATAGCCCCATCAGGGCTATGACCTGTCCGGCGGCGACCTGGAAGTCCGCGCCGTCCAGCGCGCGCACGGCGGTGTCTCCAGTGCCGTAGACCATTGGCAGACTGTGGGTCTCTAAGGCCTGCGCGCTCATCGTTGAAAGAACATCGCCGGGTCGATGCTCATCGCCTTACGGATGGACACGACCGAGGCCAGGATGCACATGATCAGGGTCACGTCGTAGAGGACGATGGTCACGTGCGGTGGGACCAGGATGACGGCGGCGCTGGCCTCGCTGCCCTTGGCGATCAAGAAGAGCAATGCCGGGGAGCCCGTCGAACGTGGCGCTGATCACCGCCTGTCCCATGATGACCTTGTAGATGAAGGCGCGCGGCGCCCCCATGGCGCGCAGGGTGCCGAACTCCGGGAGGTGGTCGTCGGTGGTGACATATAGCACCTGAGCCACGATCACCATGCCCACCAGGAGTCCGAGCACGGCCGACGTCAGCACCGAGGTCCCGGCCCCGGTGGTAAACATCCAGTAGTCGCGGGTGCGGGCGGCGAGCTGTTCGCTCAGAAAGACATCGGTCCGTCGCAGGATGCGGGCCAGGGCGTCGCGTACCCGCGCGGGGTCCGCACCGGAGCTGAAGCGCCCGATGACATAGGTGGTCTGGTGCTCGGCGAACCCGGTCAATTGCCGGGCGGTGCGGTAGGAGGCGAAGACCCAGGGGGGAGGTAGTGAAGAAGCGGATGCCCCGGGTGATCCCGACCACCAGGGCGCGGCGATCATTGATCTCCACGCGGGTGCCGATCTCGCTGACCTCGAGCTTGTCCATGAAGACCCAGTCGATGATCACCGCGTCCGGGTGGCGTATGTCCTCCAGGCGGCCGGTAACCAGGTTCCAGGGGCCGGCCAGGCCGGTGTTCAGGTCCGCGCCCAGGATAATGACGCTCTCGTTGCCCCCGTCCGGCTTTTTCCACAGGTTAAACAGGACCAGCAGAGACTCGGCCTGGGCGCTCCCGGGGACCGAGCGAGCGAGATAGAGTTCGCGCTCGTTTATGGAGAGTGTGACCTCGAAGTTTTGGAAGCCCTTGGCGACGGTCCAGAAGTTCGCGCGCGTGTGCCGGATGATATTGGTCGTGCTGTCGGAGAAGCCGAGGAAGAGCCCGATCTGCATCGCGATCAGGGCCACCGCGAAGATGATCCCGACCAGAGTGACGACAAAGCGGGAGCGGTCATGGGCGAGATTGCGCCAGGCGAGTAGCCCGGTTATCCCCGCGCCTCAGCGGGAGTGGTTACTCATGGCGGCGGGATGCTGATGTAGGCGTTGACCCTCAGCCCCGCCGGAATGGCGACACCCGGTATCAGGTCGATCAGGACCTCCAGGACACGGCTGTCCTTGCGTTCGGTCGGGTCGTCCGCGGTCAACTGCTTGCGCCATATCAGGCTGCCGATACGCCCCACTCGACCCGAGAAGCTTAGCGGGCCAATTCGCGCTCGGCCCGGGTCAGAAGCGCCTGCGCCTCGCCAACCGCGGCGGCCGCCTCCTCCCGTTCGGACGGGCGAGCGCCGTTGATCACGCGCTCCAGGGCCGCTTGTGCGATCGCGACGTTGGCTTGCGCCGCCTGCACCCGCGCCAGGTGATCCGCGTTCTCCAGGGTGGCCACGACCTGGCCGCGGTGGACCGACTGCCCCTCGTCCAGCATCACCTCCGCAAAGCGTCCGGTCATGGCCGCGGCGATACGGATTTCCTCTGAGGTCGCCGCCGCGGCGCTCGAAGACGACGCCGACGGCCAGAATGGCAGGTGTCGCGGGGGCCGGTCGGGGCGCCGGTGCCACGAGCGGTATGGGAGTGCGCACCGGCGCCGCAGCAAGCTGCTGTTGGAGTTGCGTAGGAAAGCGGACGGTCGGTTGCGCTGCTTGGTGCCACGCCGCCTGGTCTGCGAGCGCCAGGTACTGAGCGCTCGCCCGCTGCGCCCGTTGCGCCGCGAAGTCGCCAAAGGGAAAGAGCTGATCGCGCACCGGTTCGCCGTCGGAGTCGATGAGCCTAAAAGGAACAGTAGGTGCCTGCCGCGGGCCGTTCCTGGCCTGCGGACGGGTACACGCTGAGACGAAGTTCCGGCTATGCCGGGACCGGCAAACCCGGCGGCGGGTGCAATTCGCGGCCGTAGAGGTATTTCACCAGGGCGCGAGAGAGCACGCGGTACCAGCGTTAGGCCTTGATCACAAATCCGCCCAAGGCCAGTCGGCCCATGTGGGTTTGCGCGCACAAGACCATGTTCTGCATGGGAGCGGCGACGCTGTGACTGAACAAGGTGGGCGGAATTATGATCAAGGCCCCAGCGTTGCAGCGGCGTCAACTGTTCCGCAGTTTGGCGTAGTGTTTTGAAGAAG
>JADNEJ010000353.1 GCA_016292295.1 Candidatus Thiodictyon intracellulare | reverse complement strand
GGCGCACGCCCCTTACCGAGCAAGATCACGGCGTTGATCCGATAGGCCTCGCGCATGTCCCGGGCGGCGCGGTGGGTCGCACGCAGTTCGGCGGGTTCGTGCTTGTCGAGACGGTAGTCCAGCATGAAGGCTGTTTACCAAAACTCTCGGCAGGTTACCCTCCGCGACTAAACCGGAATCTTACATGAGAGACGTATAACTACCAGCCACTAATCCCAGGAAGATAGATATGGTTTCCGGCAGACAGACCCTGGCCAGCATCGACCAGGCGGTGACGCAGGTGCAGGCCAAGGCGGCTACGCTTGAGGCACAGATCGATGCGGCCAATCGGCAACTGTCCGAGCAGCACCAGGCCCAGACCGCGGACTACCAGGCGTTGGCCCAAGTCCGCCTGGGTCTGCTTGCGGACGCCTCCATGGTCCAGCATCTGGACGAGACGCAGCAGCAGATGAAGGCCCTCCTGGCCCGGCGCGAGACGGCTCTGATCCAACTTCAAGGCCAATTTCAGACGGCCGCGGATACGGAGCGCTCGCTGGCCGTCGAGCGCGCCGCCCAGGCTGCCGCGGTGGACGCCGCCGCGGGGGTGGTCGACACGGCCGAGGCCCGGACCCAAGCGCGGTTGGATGCAGACTCCGCCTACTAGGCCCAGTGTGAGCGCGCCCGAGAGACCGAGCGCCAGGCCGGGTAGTCCGCCGAGAAGGCGAGCCGCAACGCCGAGGAGCGCGAGCAGAAGGGGACCGCTTAAGCGAGATCCCCGAGCGCCTGCGCGAACATGCAGACGGGCTTAAGGCCCAGGCCGAGAGCGAGTTCGCGGTGTTGAGATCCCTGGACGAGGCTGCCCGGGCGGCGGACGGCATCGAGGCGTCCGAGGAGCTGCTGGCCTTGGAGCAGGCCAAGCTTGATGCCATCAATCAGCGCATCGCCCAGGCCGCGTCCAACCGCCAGGCACTCTAGGTCTGCAAGGCGCTCTACACGGTCGACGAGGACGAGAATGCCAAAATGGCGGTCGCACTCCTGATCGGCGAACTCCAGCGCGATGGCCTAATGGAACTGCGCCGGGCGGCCCTGGCCTCGCCCACCCCAGACGACGATCTGATCGTCGCTCGTCTGATGCAGCGCGACGACGAGGGCCGCCGACTCCAGGCCTCTATCCAGGGCCTGCGCGAGGCGCTCGCGGCACAACAGCAACGCCTGGGCGAGGCCGAGGCCCTGCGTGCGGACTTCAAGATCAACCGCTATGACCGCGCCGGCTCCAGCTTCGGCGACGAGGCCATGATCGCCATGATGCTGGGTCAGTTCGTCAACGGCATGCTCGACCGTCGGCAACTGTGGCGCGTGCTCCAGGATCAGCAGCGCTATCGCCCGGAGCAGGCCGACCCCGGCTTCGGCTCCGGCGGCTTCGGCCGCGGCACCGTCTGGGGCGGCGGCGCCGACCTGCGCGACCTGGGCGACATCGTCGGGCGGATGGGCGGGGGCGGGCGCAGCGGTTGGGGCGGCGGGGGAGGCAGCGCAGGCAGCAGCAGCGGTGGTGGCGGGGGAGAGGGCTTCCGCACCGGCGGCGAGTTGTGATCTCGCACTGGAGGTCGAGGCTTCAGCCGGACGCCGCGCCGAAGGCGCACGGGGAATGCATGCGCGGTCTCTGCCTGGGCTATGGGGTACGGGTAGCGCTGCTGGCCGGGTCCGTTGCCCTGCGGACGCGGTGCCAAGCTCGAGCTTGGAGGTTTGTCTTCGGTGTCCTACGTCCCGCGGACCGGTGGCAGCGCCCTCGCGCAATGCGGTAATCAATGCGGTAATCTGAGCGCGGTCCACCGACTCGGAATGCCAAGATGTCCAATGTCGCCGCAGTCTCCTTCATCACGGTCGACGACTATCTCGCCGGCGAGGCGCGCTCGCCGATCAAGCACGAATATGTTGCGGGCGAGGTCTTCGCGATGGCCGGGGCGAGCGAGGAGCATGTCACCATCGCGCTCAATGTCGCCGCGATGCTGCGCGCTCATGTCCGCGGCGGCCCCTGCCGGGTCTATGTCGCCGACATGAAGCTGCGCGTCGAGCGGGCGCGGGCCTTTTTCTACCCCGATGTCTTCGTCACCTGCGAGGCGGCGGACGCGGCCGAGGTCACTGTCAAGGCGCGCACCCGGGTCGTCATTGAGGTCCTCTCGGAGTCCACCTAGGCCTATGACCGGAGCGCCAGGTTCGCCAGTTACCGGCAACTGCCGACCCTTGAGGAATATGTCCTGATCGACTCACAAAGCCGCTGCGTCGAGGTCTTTCGGCGCCATCCGGACGGCTGGATGCTGCACCCGGTACCCGAGGACGGGCGGTTCGATCTCGAGACACTGGGGTTCGACTGCACCCTGGACGCGATCTACGAGGACGTGCGCTTTGCACCTGCGGCGGACCAGCCGCCAGCGACCGGCACAATCGAACCCGATTCGCTCTCGTGAGACCGCTTCAGCGGTGTCACGCATGTGTCAGGCGCTGTGCGCCGCGAGGCTAAGGTGCCGACCGTGTCCGTGGCGGGCGCCGGTTAGCCCGGGCCGCAAAGCGGCCAACATATGGGTGACACCGCTGGAGCAGTGTCACCAGTATCCTTTGTGCGGAGCTATCTGCCGCCACCGTAACCGTCTCATGACACCGCGCCAGTGGTGTCACGCGTGTGTTAGGCGCTCTGCGCCACGTGCGGTGATGACCGGAATTATCGACGTTATGTAGCAACTTAAAATAGTTATCGAATCAATTTGTTACGTAGTATCTGGCGGCAACTCAGTGTGATGCGGGCGGGTGGGCATCGGAATCCCACAGATTGGAACCGTTTAGCCCCCCTGGTTGCCAAGTAGCCGTAGCGGGTCGCCCCGATCAGATAGCTGGTGAGGGCAACGGTGGGGCTTGAAGCCCTTGGTGCCGCTGGCGGTTCACCTCGGCCAGATAAGGCCAGAGCGAGACGGCACGTTGGTGACAGGTCTCGATGATGCTGGCCAAGTGGGCGAAGGCGCGGGTGCCCTGCGCGGT
>JADNEJ010000231.1 GCA_016292295.1 Candidatus Thiodictyon intracellulare | reverse complement strand
CTGGACAACGTCCAGGGCGAGTGGACGCTGGTCTGCCTGGCGTGGAACCTGAAACAGATGGCCATATTACGTCTGCAGTCAGGAGAACACCGCGGAAAACTGCGTTTCTAGCACCGGCGCAGCCTGCATCTGTCGTTGATTTCTGCGTTTTCTGAAACGTGGTGCGCCGGGGGCGCGCCAGCGCCAGCGCCGGGGGCGCGCCACGTTAGCGCGCGTACTTGCGGCGGAAGCGGTCGACGCGCCCGGCGGTGTCAACGATCTTCTGCTTGCCGGTGTAGAACGGATGACAGGCGGAGCAGACCTCGATGTGCACGTCCTTACCCAGCGTAGAACGGGTCTGGAATTCGTTGCCGCAACTGCACGCCACCTTCACGTCGCCATAGGCGGGGTGGATTCCTTCTTTCATGATGACCCTTCTCGCCCTGCGCGGGCTCGCTATGAATCTGGGACTGGGATGGGGTGGAAACCTAAATCAGCACGATATCACCCCGCGTGCTGTCCCGCAACCGTGCCGCGCCTCTGATCGGGACTGTCCTCGACCAGGAAGCGCATCACCAGGTCGTCCGTGAAGGCGCGGCCCAGTTTGGTGGGCAGAATGCGATCACGGATCTCCGACAGCAGCCCGTCGGCCAGCGCCGCGGCCATTAGCGGTTCGATCCGCGACCAGGGCAACCCGGTCATGGCCGCGAAGAGCTCACGCTCGAACCCCGCCGTGAGCCGGAAAGCGTTGAGTGCGAACTCAAAGACCCGGTCGGCGTCGCTCAGATCGCGCGCGCCGGCGAGCACTGCGTCCGGAGGCGCGGCGAGATAGGCGGCGGGCCACGGATGTTTCTCCACCCGCCGGATGACCCAAGATCCGGGGTCGGTCAGCTTGCCGTGGGCCCCGGCCCCGATCCCCAGATAGTCCCCAAAGCGCCAATAGTTGAGATTGTGTCGGCACTGCCGCCCGCGGCCAGCGTAGGCCGAGACCTCATATTGGGCGTATCCCGCCCGGCTCAGGCGCGCCCGCCCGGCGACAGCCATCTCGGCGACCAAGTCGCCGTCCGGGACCGGCGGGGGGGCGCGATGGAAGGGGGTGTCGGGCTCCAGGGTGAGCTGATAATAGGAGATGTGCGCGGGCGCCAGCTCGATCAGCGCCGCCAGGTCCGCCTCGGCCTGGGCCAGGGTCTGGTCCGGCAGGGCGAACATCAGGTCCAAGTTCAGGTTGTCGATACCGGCGGCCCGTGCGGCACCGATGGCCGCCCGCGCCGCGGCCGGGTCATGGATACGGCCGAGCCGTGCCAGCATCTTGGCGTCCAGGCTCTGGACCCCGATGGACAGACGGTTGACCCCGGCCCGCCGGTAGGCGGCGAAGCGCGCGGCGTCCGCCGCGCCGGGGTTGGCCTCCAGGGTGATCTCGCAGTTCGCCGCCAACACCATGAGCGAGCGCACCCCGTCCAGGAGGCGCTGGATGTCCGTCCCCGGAAACAGGCTCGGGGTGCCGCCGCCGATGAAGATGCTGCTCAGTGGGCGGTCGGCCGCGGGATTGCGCAGGTCCTGCTCCAGGTCTGCCAGCAGCCGCGCCACATAGTCCGCGAAGGGCAGCGCGCCAGCCAAGACGTGGGAGTTGAAGTCGCAGTACGGGCACTTGCGCAGACACCAGGGAGTGTGGATGTAAAGCGCCAGGGGCGGTGTCTGGAGCGCACCGCAAGGCGCCTCAGGCCTCGGCCCAGAACCGCTCGCTGGGTGGCACTGCGGGTTCACGTCTAGTCGCGCGCCTGCAGCAGACTCAGCTCCACGATATCGCTCCACTCCCGGGTCTGGTTGAGAAATTTCTTGTAGGAGGCGTAGACCCGGCCGGAGAACTCGTCCTTGCGGGCAAGGTTCGCCAAGACCTCCTCGGACAGGGTGCGCAGACGCTGGATCACGTCGTCCGAAAAGCGGCGTAGTTCCACATGGTGCTTGGTGACAAAGATTTTTAGGATCAATTGATTATCCGCCGTATAGTCGGCCAGCAGGTCCTAGTTCACCACCTTGCAAGCGTTGCACACGATAGCCCTGAGGTCGACGGGCAAGGCCTCAAGGGCGTGTTTGTTGATGATGGCCTCCAGGAGGCGTGCCCGGCTCGTGCCACCCGGAGTAGTAGTAATTAAGTACTTCAACTGAAAAATTTGTGGAGCACCATGCGGCCTTGATCATAAATCTGATCATAAATCCGCCCGAGACCAAGCGTGGAAGTCGGTCATAAGCGTCGAAGGGGTTAAGCAGGACCTCTAAACTTTCATACCCTTGGAAGTGCAAACTAACCCAGGGTAGTAAAAAATGTCTGAAGGTCCTGCCGCGAGAAATTTTAGCCCAGATGTCGGGCGTTCGCCACCCACCTGTTGCTGGTTGGGGCCTTGATCACAAATCCGCCCAAGGCCGGCCGGCCCATGTGGGTTTTCGCGCGTAAGACACTGTTCTTCAATGGAGCGGCGACGCCGGGACTGAACAAGGTGGGCGGAATTATGATCAAGGCCCACGGCGGCGACCTAGACGCAGGCCCTGGACACGGCCTTGGACGGGTTACCGGTGACCGTGATCCAAGGTACCAATGACGAAGCCAAGGCGTTGCGGCACTACCAGAAGCAAGACCTCGGCGCTCAGCCTGCCTCAGACCTCTTCCATAGTCAGCATGAAGTGCCCAAGGGGACCAGTCTGCACCTGGACTGGCAGGTCAGACAGGCCAATGCGGCGGTGGTGGCCACCCAGATGCACTCAGATGCTGGTGGGCGCGGCGCGCGCCGCGCAACGAGCGTATGACGCGCAGGCCGCCCATCCGCGCGGCCGACCACCGGCCTTCGTGGCCCGGATCGACGCCGCCCTGACCGAACTGGTCGCGGCCGAAGCCGAACAGACCCTGGCACGACAGGTGCCGGCTGGTGGCTGGTGAGCAGATCCGTGAACTGGGCATCCTGTATCACCCCTATGATCTGTAGCGTGGCCACGTACCGTCCGTGGCGCAGGTCGCCACCCGCTTCGCCGACGTGTG
>JADNEJ010000292.1 GCA_016292295.1 Candidatus Thiodictyon intracellulare | reverse complement strand
CCGACAGCGGCAGGAGCAAGTCAGTGTCGCGGTCCATACGGGTGGAAACGGCGCATCGGCAGTAGCACTCCGGCCATCAGGGTTGATTCCGACAGTGTAGCGGACCCGCCGCCTCGACGGGGCCCGAAGTCCGACAGTCTGCTAGACCGGCCGCAAGTATAGTCCCAGCCCGCGGGCGGCGCCTGTACCCCGGCGCTTCGCAAGGACCGAAAAAAAGCTTATTATCGTATTGTGAAAAATTTATCCAGCACGCACGCGATGGTCAGCCCTGGGAGTCAACCGCCTGCGCCGGTGTTGAATGACCACGCGCCAGGACCGGACGCGACGAGTCTCTTCGCGGACGATGACGACATTGAGCGCGCCTCCCGCTCGCTCAAGGCCATGTCCCACCCCCTGCGCCTGAAGATCCTGTGCACCTTGGGTGAGCAGGAGGTCAGCGTCCAGGACATCGTTGACCACGTCGGCACCTCCCAGAGCAACATCTCTCAGCACCTTGCCATCCTGCGCGACAAGGGCATCCTTGCATCGCGCAAGGACGCCAACCGGGTCTTCTACCGGGTGAGCGACGCTCGCACGCTGCGTCTGATCGGCATGATGCGTGAGGTGTTCTGCCAGCATGCCTGAAGCGACCATCCGGCGCGTCCTGGAGTGACTCTCGCGCCCGCGCTCCTTATACTGCGCCCACCAGGTCGCCGTCGGCCGCCCGGCGGCCCCCTTCCCATCCATATTTAGAGAATCAAGCCCGATGCAGGTCACCCAACTGTTTGAGTTCGTCGTCCACAATTGGTACCTGTTCGTCGCGCTCGCCGTGATCCTGGGGCTGTTAATCCACAATTTGGTCGTCGGTGAACGTGGCAACGTCGAGCCCCTGAGGGCCACCGAGATGATCAACCATAAAGACGCAGCGGTGATCGACGTCCGGTCGGCGGCGGACTTCGCCACCGGGCATATCGTCAACGCGGTCAACATCCCGATGAACGGCTTCAAGAACCAGATGGCGGTCTTGAGCAAGTACAAGGGCAAGCCGATCATCGTCAACTGCAAGTCGGGCGGTCAGTCCGGGGCCGCGTGCGAGCAACTACGTAAGCAGGGTTTCGAGGAGGTCTACAACCTCAAGGGCGGCATCCTCGCCTGGCAAGCGGCGAACCTGCCTCTGTCACGCAAAAAGCGCTAAGCCAACGCAGGCTTTGGCCTGTCGTCCTAGATATTACCGTATGTAGCCAAGGTATTCCATGGCCGAGAACGATCAGACCAACCTGGAGCGGCAGTTCGCCGTCCAACGCACCTATCTTAAAGACCTGTCTTTTGAGTCCCCGAATGCCCCAGAGGTCTTCCGCGGCGAGTGGAAGCCGCAAAGCGAGATCAACCTCAACACCAAGGTCAACCGGCTTGACGAGCAGACCTACGAGGTGGTGCTGTCAGTCACCGTCACGGCCAAGATCGGCGACAAGACGGCCTTCATCGTCGAGGTCCACCAGGCCGGCATCTTCACCCTGGGTGGGTTCTCGGAGAAGGAACTTGCACCCATGCTCGGCGCCTATTGCCCGAACCTGCTGTTCCCCTACGCACGCGAGGCCGTGTCCGACCTAGTGACTAAGGGCAGCTTCCCGCAGCTGGTCCTCCAGCATGTCAGCTTCGACGCTCTGTTCGCCCAACACCAGCAACAGGCAGCGGCGGATGCCGAAGGGGCACGTCAGCATTGAGTGAGCCGGTGGGCGCCGACATCGCGGTCCTCGGGTCCGGGTCCTGGGGGACGGCACTCGCGATCCAGTTGTGCCGTAACGGCCATCTGGTCCGGCTTTGGGGCAACGAGTCGGACCAGATCGCCGAGCTGCGCGCCCACTGCGAGAACCGACGCGTCCTCCCGGGTGTGCCCTTCCCCCCGGGGCTGGTACTCCGGGAATCGCTGGAAGAGACGCTGGCCGGTGCCGTCGCCTGCCTGGCGGTGGTGCCGAGCCACGCCTTCGCCGAGGTGATCGCGGCCCTGGCCACACGCCTGCCGCGGGGCATCGGGCTCGCCTGGGCAACCAAGGGGCTCGAGCCGCAGAGCGGCGCACTATTGCACACACTGGCCCAACGAGGGCTGCCCGGCGAGAGTCTGGCGATCGTCTCGGGACCCAGCTTTGCCCGTGAGGTGGCCGTCGGGCTTCCCACCGCGGTCACCGTGGCCTCCGAGGACCCGAAATTTGCGCGCCGGACCGCGGGCCTGCTCCACGGTGGGCGCTTCCGCGCCTACACCAGTTCAGACCTGGTGGGCGTGGAAATCTGCGGTGCTGCCAAGAACGTATTGGCCATCGCCACCGGCATCGCCGACGGCCTGGGATTTGGGGCCAATACCCGTGCCGCCTTGATCACCCGCGGTTTGAGCGAATTGATCCGGCTCGGTACCGCCCTGGGCGGTAGACCAGAGACCTTCATGGGCCTGGCCGGGATCGGCGACCTGGTACTGACCTGCACCGACGACCAATCGCGCAACCGCCGCCTCGGCCTGGCCCTGGCGCGGGGTGCCAGCGTCGCAGAGGCACGGGCCGCCATCGGACAGGAGGTCGAGGGCGTGATCACGGCCCCGGCCGTGCGCACTCTCGCCCACCGCCTCGGGGTCGAGATGCCGATCAGCGAACAGGTCTATCAGGTGCTCTATGAGGGGGTGCCACCGCTGGCGGCAACGGCGGCGCTGCTCGAGCGGGAGCCGAAGGCGGAGTTTGGCTGAGCCAAGCAGCGGCTTGGACCTGGATACGTGTATTTCTCACGCGACGCACGTCAACCGCCGGCCGTTTACTTGCTGTCAGCGCTCTCAGGCCAGAATAGGGTCAAATCGCTCATCAATGGCTTGCGAAACGGTAGTCGCAAGGTATTGACGCGTGCCATGGCATATCGGCGGGCTTAGTCGAGTCAGCCAATCAAC
The DNA here is from genome assembly GCA_016292295.1 of Candidatus Thiodictyon intracellulare. Taxonomy (GTDB): domain Bacteria; phylum Pseudomonadota; class Gammaproteobacteria; order Chromatiales; family Chromatiaceae; genus Thiodictyon; species Thiodictyon intracellulare. The sequence continues at coordinate 108 of JADNEJ010000292.1, read as the reverse complement.
GCTTCTGAAGACCGGCAGGCGGAGCCCGTGTCCGGGTTTGTTGGCGTCATCTTGCGCTAGCAGCCTGTCGGACTTCGGGGCCCCGTTGGGGCGGCGGGTCCGGTACAC
>JADNEJ010000229.1 GCA_016292295.1 Candidatus Thiodictyon intracellulare | reverse complement strand
AGTCCTGCACCGACAGCGGCAGGAGCAAGTCAGTGTCGCGGTCCATCGGGTGGAAACGGCGCATCGGCAGTAGCACTCCGGCCATCGGGCGGCCATCGGGGTTGATCCTGGCAGTGTACCGGACCCGCCGCCCCGAAGTCCGACAGGCTGCTAGGCCAGGGTCTGCTGCCGGCCCCGGGGCACCGAAAGGTCGCGATCGAGCGTAGGTTGGGAGGTGCGCAGCGGTCTGCGTGCCGTTGCGCAACGTCCATTGCCGTTCGGCTTGCCGGCGACCCAGGAGACCGCCCGTGGGCGCTCACGGTGGCGACAGTGCGCCCGGACCTGAGGGGCTAATGCGTCGCATGGGGCGACCAAGGGCCCACCCGTGGTGCGTCAAAGCTTGACAACCGAGCTTTTGGCCTTACTATTAGCACTCGCTAGTGGAGAGTGCTAACAACCGCTGCGCCCACCCGCGCCGGGGCTCCGTGCCGGGGCTCCCTCTATCCCCTGAACAAGCCTTCCGAGGAGAATCCAGATGAATGTCCGTCCCCTGCATGACCGCGTCGTCATCCGTCGCATGGAAGAAGAACGTACCAGCGTCGGTGGCATCGTGATCCCAGATTCCGCCACCGAGAAGCCGATCCAGGGCGAGGTGATCGCGATCGGCCGCGGCAAGATACTGGAAAATGGCGATGTGCGCCCGCTGGACGTGAAGGTCGGCGACCGCATCCTCTTCGGCAAATATTCCGGCACCGAGGTAAAGCTCGACGGCAAGGACCTCCTGGTGATGCGTGAAGACGACATCATGGGCATCGTCGAGGGCTGAACGCCCCTGACCGTCGACCGACGGTCCCGCCCGGCGGCCCCGCGAGCGCCGCCCCGCATCCCCCCTGACTACAGATTGATTCGAGAAAAATTCCCATGAGTGCAAAAGACGTTAAGTTCGGCGGCGATGCCCGTGTCCGTATGATGGAAGGTGTGAACGTCCTGGCCAACGCGGTCAAGGTGACGCTCGGCCCCAAGGGCCGCAACGTGGTCTTGGAGAAGTCCTACGGAGCCCCGACCGTGACCAAAGACGGCGTGTCCGTGGCCAAGGAGATCGAACTCAAGGACAAGTTCGAGAACATGGGTGCCCAGATGCTGAAAGAGGTCGCCTCCCAGACCTCCGACGTGGCCGGTGACGGCACTACCACCGCGACCGTCCTGGCTCAGGCCATGGTCCGCGAAGGCCTCAAGGCCGTTGCCGCCGGCATGAACCCGATGGATCTGAAGCGCGGCATCGACCAGGCCGTGATCGCCGCTACCGAGCAATTAAAGGCCCTGTCGCGCCCCTGCACCGAGAACAAGGAGATCGCCCAGGTGGGCACCATCTCTGCCAACTCGGACGAGTCCATCGGCGAGATCATCGCCGAGGCGATGGGCAAGGTCGGCAAGGAAGGCGTCATCACCGTCGAGGAAGGCACCTCCCTGCACAACGAGCTGGAAGTGGTTGAGGGCATGCAGTTCGACCGCGGCTACCTCTCCCCCTACTTCATCAACAACCAACAGGGCCAGAGCGCCGACCTCGAAGCGCCCTACGTCCTGCTGCACGACAAGAAGATCTCCAACATCCGCGAACTCCTGCCGGTGCTGGAAGCGGTCGCCAAGTCCAGCAAGCCGCTCCTGATCGTCGCTGAAGACGTGGAAGGGGAGGCCCTCGCAACGCTGGTGGTCAACACTATCCGCGGCATCATCAAGGTCGTCGCGGTCAAGGCCCCTGGCTTCGGTGACCGTCGTAAGGCCATGCTGCAGGACATCGCGGTCCTGACCGGCGCCACCGTCATCGCCGAAGAGGTTGGTCTCACGCTGGAGAAGGCGACGCTCAATGAGCTGGGCACCGCCAAGCGCATCCAGGTCGGCAAGGAAAACACCACCATCATCGACGGCGCAGGCTCTGAGACCGACATCAAGGCGCGTTGCGAGCAGATCCGCAGCCAGGTCGAGGAGACCAGCTCCGACTACGACAAGGAAAAGCTCCAGGAGCGTCTGGCCAAGCTGGCCGGCGGTGTCGCTGTCATCAAGGTCGGCGCCGCCACCGAGATGGAGATGAAGGAGAAGAAGGCGCGCGTCGAAGACGCCCTGCACGCCACCCGTGCCGCGGTCGAGGAAGGCATTGTCCCCGGCGGCGGTGTTGCCCTGGTGCGTGCACTCAATGCCATCAGGAACCTCAAGGGCGTCAACCACGACCAGGACGTCGGCATCGCCATCGCCTGCCGCTCCATGGAAGAGCCGCTACGCCAGATCGTCGCCAATGCCGGTGACGAGCCGTCCGTGGTACTGCAGAAGGTTGCGGAAGGCACCTGCAACTACGGCTACAACGCCGCCAACGGCGAGTATGGCGACCTGGTTGCCATGGGCATCTTGGACCCCACCAAGGTGACCCGCTACGCCTTGCAGAACGCTGCCTCCGTGGCGGGGCTCATGATCACCACCGAGGCCATGGTGGCCGATGAGCCGAAGAACGACGGCCCGGCCATGCCTGGCGGTGGCGACATGGGTGGTATGAGTGGAATGGGCGGCATGATGTAAGCCGCCTGGCGTCACTTGTTTTGTGACGGAAAGCCCCGTATCACGCGGGGCTTTTTTTATGGGCCTAAGCCACTGAATCCTGATTGATGCCGGTCGCCCTGCCCATGATACTGTGACTCCCTGGATGATCCAGGAGACGACCATGTCCGCCAACGTCTATTTTACCTGGTCGGTCGATCGCGACCTGCTCCAGCGCGCCAAGGTTGTAGCGGCCAAGGTGGAGGCCTCTGTTAAAGGACCTGTTCAACGCCGAACTGCGCTATCTCGTGGAGACCTGCGAGGCCGCCGACGCGCTCGGTAATCAGAACTTCAAGGTACTGCTGGCCTTCTCCCTAAGCCGCGTCGACGACCAGGCCGCCATGGATGCCTTGGAGTTATACCTAAACGATAGCAATTTTCGGCTTTTTATTCCCGATAATTTTGAAATTCTCAGCGAGAAGCGTTCGGAGTAGCGGGGCAAATGCATCAAGTTCACCG
>JADNEJ010000572.1 GCA_016292295.1 Candidatus Thiodictyon intracellulare | reverse complement strand
TGCCGGGCGCGGCTGGCACGATGATCGGGGTCGCCTAAAATGGCCAAAGTCGAGTTTGGCTTCGCTGATCAATTTGAACCGGGTGAGGAAGTTCGCGCGCTCTCATGAGCAATTGCTGTGGATAAATGACCTGCCCTCAATGGTGTTCGTGATCATTATCGGCTACGCAACCAGTGGGGCCTTCCTGGTGCTGTCGATGTTTGATTATTATTATACGCTGGTGGCGATTGTTATTGGACTGAACGCGCTTGCGCATCGCTACCGTGCGCAAGGCGTACCGAAGCCTACGGACGTTGCCACGCTTGCGGTGAACGCCGTCCCGGTCCGGGCAGTCGGTGCCAGAGCGAAGCGCGCCGTGCGCAAACCGCGCTGGCTCTTGGGTCTCGACGTCGCCGGGTGGTTTGCGAAGCTGTGAGGGCACGCATTTTGTTTCAGCATGCTCGCACTGAGCCAGCGGCATGTCGCCGACAAGCCGCAGAAAAAAGGACTTCTACGGCAGCGATCGAAGGACGCGTGCCGACGACTGCGCTGCACAAAATGGCCGGTCCAGGGAGGCGTGGAAAGCCACGCGGAGCTATTGAGGATTGGCTGCCGGCTCCAGTCCGGCGGGATTGGTCCGGATTTTTTCCGTGCTGACGAAGAAAAAACCACACTGTTCAGGTGTCAAATTTTCGGCGGCCGTCCGCGGGTATTTGCGGCAACTTGGCGGTCGCACATGGTAGACGGCGCAGCTGCTCAGCCCCTGGTCGTCGAAACGCAGGAAGGGGCAAGGATAGGGGAGCTTGCAGCAGGCACCGCAGCGGTTGCACTCGCCCTGGCGAGTGGCGTCGATCGGTAGGAGAGAAGTAGTTAAGCGATTGAGTTTATTTAGCATCCTGAGGGCTCCTGAGGACTCATGACCGCAATGGGGTAGGGCATGTATGCACATACAGTATTAGAAAGGGCTGTTCTTGTCACTGGGTGGGGGCGGCTTAAACTCAGCGATTGATGTGGGTAGTGGGCGGTCCGTGGACTGCCTTGTATCGTCGCTGTTGCGGCACCGATGGCGGACGTGCAGGCATCTGGCCGACCCTGTCCCAGCACTGCGGCGGGCGTTCGCTCGCGGCGGTGCTTGAAGGCCAAGCGCTCCACTGCGGGGTGGGCGGGCGAGTCCATCTCGGCCTCTCTCAAGTGCGCGTAATCGTTGCCTGAGCGTGGTGCTGAGCGGTCTTTTCGTTGAAGATCCATTGACTCTGGTGCATCGCAGTAATGTTTGCGACCATGTTGTGTCCGCCGATATAGCCTTGGACCACCCACTCGTGCTGGTTGACGCGGGTTACGGTTCCGCAGGAATTAAAACCGGCGATGCGACCGGTGATGTTGTACTCCCCGTCGCGGACGCGATACAGCGTAGCGTATGCCTCCTGACCGTTGATATAGCCTATGAGCTTGTAGCGGCAGGCGGTTATCTCCTTGATCGTGGTAAAGAATCCGTACCAGCCGACGCGTAATGCATCTGTAAATATGTTGTATTTAGCCGTGCCCTGCTTCTACTGATTTGCATCATTTTTTCCATCTGCGGCCTGTGTCGGGCGCTGGTCGCCAAGTAGCGCGGCGCGAGTCCTGGCCGCAGGGCCTTGCAACGCGGTTGCTGCCGGTGCGGCGCAAACCGCTTCAGTTCGGAGTAAGTCGTAACGTGTCTTTCAGCCCTCATTCACTGTCCACGCCGGCCGCGGTGACGAACCTTGAGACCCTGGACAGCGTCCAGGAAGAGGCCCGTCGGCTACTTCTGGATCTCCAGGTCCGTTTGGTGGAGCGCGGTGCCGATGAGCCCCCGCGGGGGCTCCTGGAACGGTTGCGGACGCGTCGCGTGGTGGCTGCGGAGCCGATCGTCGGGATCTATCTATGGGGCGGTGTCGGCCGCGGCAAGACCTATCTGATGGATTGGTTCTGCGATGCCCTGCCGATTGCGCAGAAGCGTCGAGTCCATTTTCACCACTTTATGCGCGAAGTCCATGACGCCATGTCCAAGCTGCCGCGCCAGCCGGACCCATTGGAGATGATTGGCGGCCAGTGGCGCGACGGTGTGCGGGTGCTGTGCCTCGACGAGTTCGTGGTGACCGATATCGCCGACGCCATGATCCTGCATCGGTTGCTGGGCGCCTTATTGCGGCGCGACATGACGCTGGTCATCACCTCCAACACCCGACCTGACCAGCTCTATCGCAACGGTCTGCAAAGGCAATTATTTCTACCGGCGATCGACCTGCTGAAAACGCACACGCGCGTGTTTGAGTTGGCCGGCGCGGTCGACTATCGTCTGCGGAACCTATCTCAGGCCGGGGTTTTCTTCGTCGGCGCCGAGGCGGTGAGCAGGCTGGCCGAGCACTTCGAGCACTTGACGGGCAGGCACGGGACGGTCGAAGAGCACTTCAACGTTAACGGTCGGACCTTCCCGGCCCGCCGTATGGGTCCCGATGTCGTTTGGTTCGACTTCCAAGACCTGTGCGCTACACCGCGCTGCGTCGCCGACTACATCGAGATCGCGCGTCTGTTCCATACCGTACTGTTGTCCGGCGTTCCGGTATTTACCCATCGGCAGGAGGCGGCGGCGAGGCGCTTCGTGCACCTGATCGACGAATTCTACGACCGGCGCGTGAAGCTCGTCATCGCTGCGGCCGCGCCGATCGAGGCATTGTACCCGGGGGGGTTCGTGGACTTTCCCTTCGAACGGGTGCAAAGCCGTTTGATCGAGATGCAGTCCCAAGCCTACCTGGCAGCCCCCGGAACGGCTTAGCCGGTCGGCACGGGGCGACTGCGGGCGGGTCACGCCTTAAATCCCAGGCACCGGGTCGGCACCGACAATGGTGACCAGTCTGTTGGCGGAGAGGAAATCCGCTGGTCTAGCAGCCTGTCGGACTTAGCGACCGGCGCCACCGCCTGAGGCCATTGGACGGGTTTTTGTTGCAAAAAAGAGAAGGTTGTCGGCTAGAAACCCAGTTTTCCGCGGTGTTTCCCTGACTGCAGACGTAATACGGCCATCCGTTTCAGG
>JADNEJ010000248.1 GCA_016292295.1 Candidatus Thiodictyon intracellulare | reverse complement strand
TCGCGGCAGGACCTTCGGACATTTTTTACTACCCTGGGTTAGTTTTCACTTCCAAGGGTATGAAAGTCCTCATGGCGTCCTCCCGGTATGAGCATCCGCCCCAGCCGCCGCCCGCCTTGACCCGGATCAGATACTCGGCCCACTGGAGCGGCCGCGGCAGGTAGCCGGCCTGGGCGTCGATGAGGTGCAGTTCATCGACGAAGGCGCGGTCACAGGGGGTCTCGGACCAGGCGCCCGCGATGCAGAGATCGTGACGCATACAGGCGGCGTCGAAGGCGTCCACCAGCGGCAGCGCCGTCGCGGACGGGTGGCCGGGGCTGCACCAGTTGTCGTAGAGGGGCACACATTTGAAGGCCTGGGCCTCGCCGGCCGGCAGCAGCAGGGCGGCGAGCCCGGGTGGGGCACCTTCAGTTGTTTGCACATGGGTCTGTATCCTGGGGATGGGTTCGGCTATTGTGCTCCATCGGGGCGCCGCGGCAAATCCGCGGTGTATCACACACGACGCCTCCCCGGCGGTCCGAATCTCACCGGCATACCTCTGGTTTCGATGATGTGATTGCGGCTATGGATATGAACTTTCTCGATTTTGAACAACCGATCGCCGAGCTCGAGGCGAAGATCGAAGAGTTGCGCCTGGTCGGGCACGACAATGAGATCAATATCGTCGAGGAGATCGAGCGCCTGGAGAAGAAGAGTCGGACCCTGACCGAGTCGGTCTTCGCGGGACTCTCACCCTGGCAGATTTCGCAGCTCTCGCGCCACCCCCAGCGGCCCTATCTGCTGGACTATACTCGGCGCTTGTTCGACGAGTTCTATGAACTGCACGGGGACCGCGCCTACGCGGACGACCCGGCCATCGTCGGCGGCTTGGCGCGGATGGATGGGCGCCCGCTGATGGTGATCGGGCACCAGAAGGGGCGCGACACCAAGGAGAAGATCATCCGCAACTTCGGGATGCCGCGCCCCGAGGGTTATCGTAAGGCACTGCGGCTGATGCAGATGGCGGAGCGCTTCCGGCTGCCGATCCTGACATTCATCGACACCCCGGGGGCCTATCCGGGCGTGGGCGCCGAGGAGCGCGGCCAGAGTGAGGCGATTGCCCGCAATCTCCAGGTCATGTCGCGGCTGCGCACCCCCATCCTATGTACGGTGGTGGGGGAGGGCGGCTCTGGCGGGGCCTTGGCGGTCGGGGTGGGTGACCGGCTCCTGATGCTGCAATACAGTACCTACTCGGTGATCTCCCCGGAGGGCTGTGCGTCCATCCTGTGGAAGAGCGCGGACAAGGCCCAACTGGCGGCGGACGCCATGGCCATCACCTCCGCCCGACTCAAGGAGCAGGGACTGGTGGACCTGATCATCCCGGAGCCCTTGGGCGGTGCCCATCGCGACTCGGATGCGGCGGCGCTGTCGCTGAAGCGCGCCCTGTCGGGGCAATTGGACATGCTCCAGGAGATCGACCTGGATACGCTCGTCGCCGAGCGCTACGCGCGCCTGATGGGCTACGGCAAGTTCAAAGAGTGATGCCCGTCTTCGATCCGCAATCCCTCGTGGCGACGCTAGCCCCCTTCGAGGCGGCGAGCCGGGTCTGGATCGCCTACAGCGGCGGGCTCGACTCCACCGTCCTCCTGCGCGCCGCCGCCGCAGTGCGCGAGCGCCTCTCCGGGCCACTCTGGGCGGTGCATGTCGACCACGCGCTGCACCCGGACTCCGGGCGCTGGGCCGACCACTGCCGGGTGACCTGTGAAGACCTCGCCATCTCGTTGCGCGAGTCCCGGGTCGAGGTGAAGTCGGGGCGCGGGGAGAGCCTGGAGGCGGCGGCCCGGGCGGCGCGCTACGGGGAGTTCTTCGCCCTGCTTGCCCCGGGCGATCTGCTGCTCACTGCTCATCACCTGGACGACCAGGCCGAGACCCTGTTGCTGGCGCTGATCCGCGGTAGCGGTGCTCATGGGCTGGCTGCGATGCCGCTGGTGGTAGACCTAGGACTCGGCCGCCTGGTACGCCCCCTGCTTGGGCACTCGCGTGCGGACCTGGAGCACTATGCTCGTACCCTGGGCCTCACCTGGCTAGAGGACCCCTCCAATCGGGAACTCGCCATGGATCGCAACTACCTGCGCCGGTTGGTCTTGCCGCTGATACGTGAACGCTGGCCGGCGGTCTCCACCACCCTGGCGCGCAGTGCCGCGCACTGCGCGGAGGCGGCGGCTCTGGTCGACCTGGCGGCCGGGCGTGAACTGGCCGGACTCGGCGGTGAGCGCCCGGGGACCCTGTCGATCCCGGGCGTGGCGTGGCTGGAGCGGACCCTGCGCAAGGCCGTACTGCGTCTGTGGCTGCGGCGGCGGGGATTTCTCGGGCCGGACAGCGCGCATCTCACGCGCATCCTGGACGAGCTCTTGCCGGCGCGCCCGGACGCCGATCCCTTGGTCGCCTGGCGGGGTTGTGAGGTCCGGCGCTATCGCCAGGACCTCTTCGCACTGCGCCCCCTGCCGCCGGTGCCGACGGGGCCGGGGCTCGCGTGGGAGGGGCCGGTGATGGAGCTGCCCCATGGCCTGGGCACCCTTGAGCGGGTCGCCGACGCCGATCCGATGGCCCTGACGGGGCCGGTGCGGGTGCGCTTCGGGGTACCGGAACTCGCCTGTCGCCCCCCGGGGGGCGCCCACCAGCGTCCGCTCAAGAAGCTCTTTCAGAAGGCCGGGGTCCCGCCGTGGCTGCGGCCCTATGTGCCCCTGGTGTTCGCGGGCGACGACCTGGTGGCGGTGGTCGGGGTCTGTTCATGCGCGCACCCGCCGGGGGCGCCGGACCACGCAAGCCTCGCCGCCGCCGACATACCCCTTACCGCGCTGACGCCGACGGTGTCTCAAGTGCGCTGGAGCGGGCACCCCTGGGAGTCGCTCGGCTTTTTTCAGTGAGGCGCGGCGGGCGGATGCCCGCAGACCTGCAGCAACGACAACGATTGTGTTTAACTTGTTCTTGACTCGTTACCTAGCAGCCTGTCGGACTTAGCGACCGGCGCCACCGCCTGAGGCCCTTGGACG
>JADNEJ010000470.1 GCA_016292295.1 Candidatus Thiodictyon intracellulare | reverse complement strand
GTCTAGTCGAGCATAGAGACGATAGTATATCGACGTCGGCCGGTTACGCTAGGGTCCTGAGCGAAAATTTCAGATGAGACGTATATAGCTAATCCTGCGTATACCCAGTATCAAGCCAACGGTAGATCAGCTCGATCGCACGCGCATGACGCATCACCTCTTGATGGTCCTTAAGCGGCTTGCCCGAGACCGTGAGACCCTCTTCAATGACTAACTTAGTCTCACCGAGCGTAAGCATATTGCCTTCAATGGCCGTGGAACCGTGGGTCCAGAGGTCCCAGACCTGGGCCAAGAGGACGCGCCGCAGGTCAGGGTCCAGTCCGGCGAAGGCATTGAGGTCGGCGATGCGCATCATCACAAATCCGGTCCGATCACAAAATGCAGCCGGGCCGGCGGCAGGCCCCAAGTGCTGGGCCCCTGGTCCTTGGTCAGGGCAAAGGCCAAGTCCAGCCGCACTTGGCCGATGGGGGTGCGATAACGCACGCCGAAGCCGACACTCTGGTTGTATTGCAGTTGATAGTCGGGGTCGAAGGCATTGCCGAAGTCGGTGAAGACGGCCGCGCTCCAATTTCCGATGACCTTACGCTCCAGTTCCAGGCTGCCCACGTCCAGGAAGCGCCCGCCGATGGTCTCGTCGTTGATCGGGTCATTGGGACCCAGGGCATCGTAGCCCCAGCCGCGGATGGAACTGTCGCCGCCCGCGTAGAAGCGTCGACTGGCCGGCAGGTCGTTGACGTTGCTGGCCCAGGTCGCGCCCAGATCGGCGCGGGTGAGGAAGCGGTAATTCTGCGACAGGCGTTTGACCCACTTGAAATCGATGGCACCGGTCAGGTAGGAGGTCGGCGACACCACCCCCGCCACCGACCCCAGCACGGTGAACTTGATGCGATACCCCTTGCTGGTGTAGATCGGATCGTCCGCGACCGTCTTGGCCCAGGAGGCATTAGGGATCAGCTCATTGACCGCATCCTGCTCGACATTATTGATCCGGTAGTCCTCATAGCGGTAGTCGAGGCCCAGATCGCGCCGCCAGCCCCCCGGGGTTACGATGGAATGACCAAAATGAAACAGGGCGATCCAGCCCGACCGGGTGGTAGTGTCGTAATAGCTGATATCGGGATTGATGCGCAGATAGTCCCGCAGGGGGTCGCGGATCGGGATGCGATAGTCGAAATTGAAGCGTGAGTAGCCCGGGGATAGGGTCAGCAAGGTTCGGAAATTGTCACCCCAGCGGGTGATGTAGCGGCGCCGCCAGTCCAGGCTGAAGCGCGGGCCTATATCGGTGGCAAAGCCCACACCGACTCGGAATTTATTGGCCTTGTTGCGCGTCGCGATGACCTCGATGGGCACCACCATGCTCTGGCCTGTGAGGTCCTTGTGGGGCAGGATCTCCACCTGGCTGTAATAATCGGAGCCAAGCAGGCGCGATTGCAGGCTCACCAACTTGTCCGGGTTGTAGACGTCCCCGGGCTTGAAGCGCAGGAAGCACCGCAGCAGGCTATCGGCCAGCAGGTCCTGTGTGAAGGTGACCGGGCCGAAGAAATAGAGCGGCCCGGTCTCAAGCTCGAAGTCGACCACGGCGCTGTTTTTTACGGGATCGACCAGGATCTGGTGGTGCACCAGCTGGTAATCCAGATAGCCCTGGGAGGAGGCGGTAAAGCGCAGGTCGGACTTCGCCTGCTCATAGCGACTGTGCAGCAACACCTCCCCCACCTTCATGGGAAACTCCTTGGGGAAGGCCGAGGTCTCGGCCCCGGCGCAGGTCACCCGGTAGTTGATCGCGGTGATCTTGACCGGCAGGCCGGGGTCGACCCGGTAGTCGGCGACCCAGGTCCCGTCGCGCCCGGCGGGCGGCGTCAGGCTGTCCTTGACCTGCACCCGGTAGAAGCCGAAGGGGGTCAGTGCCTCACGGATCTGATCCGCTGCCAGGCGGTGCAGGGCCAAGATGCGGGGCTCGGTCAGGCCCGGATCCTTGCGCTCCTGATAGATGGCGAGCAGGGCCAGGACGTTTGCCTCTTGGGCCCCGGCCAGGCCCGTCACCCGTACATCGAGCCGCAGGGCCGCGGCGTCGCCCGCCGCCACCAGCAGCCCGAGCAGCAACAGGGGCCACAGCCACCGCGGCGGTACCCAGCGGCGCGGCAAAGACCAGGAACGAGACCCCGCGGCACCCGAACATCCGCAAGGTCCGACCCCCATCTGTTTCACGAGTCTGGTGCTGTTTTCCGAATGAGACAGTAGCCCTATCGTAGCAGAAACGGCCGCACGTCCAGCAGGTCGGCGCTGCACCCCAACCACCTGCCCGGAACCAGGCCGCCGCGTCGGCGCCGGGCGCGTCATGGTCCCTCGTGAGGCAGCCCTTTCTTGTACGATCCACCTTTGCGCAACCCGGCCAAAGCCCCCGCCATGAACCCATTGGTCCTGTCCGCTCTGCTCGCCGTCGGGCTTTTCGCGATCCTGATCTTCGCCTAGTATCTCGGGCGGGCACTGGGAAAACGCCGCCAGGAACGCTACGGCGGCGCTGACGAGCCCAGCGCCGTAGCGGGTGCGGCCTTCGCCCTGCTCGGGCTGCTGCTCGCCTTCACCTTCAACGGAGCGGACGCCCGCTTCGAGCATCGCCGCGACCTGCTGGTCCAGTAGGTCAATGCACTGGGAACCGCCTAGATGCGCATCGATCTGCTGACTATCGCCGACCAGCCGCCGATCCGCGACCTCTTCCGGCGCTATGTGGACGAGCTACAGCAGTCCGCCACCCACGCCGACAACCCCGTGGCCGTCGCCCGCATCGGCACCGAGTTGCAGTCGCTCCAGAGCCAGCTATAGCAGCTTGTCGGATTTAGCGACCGGCGCCACCGCCTGAGGCCCTTGGACGGGCTTTTTTGGCAAAAGAGAGACGGTTTTCGGCTCGAAACGCAGTTTCCCGCGGTGTTCCCCTGACTACAGACGTAATACGGCTATCCGTTTCAGGTTCCACGCCAGGCAAGACCAGCGTCCACTCGCCCGGGACGTTGTCCAGTCCACGGGTGAGAAATTGGCG
>JADNEJ010000557.1 GCA_016292295.1 Candidatus Thiodictyon intracellulare | reverse complement strand
GCTCGCCGCGGGGCGAGGGCGCGAGGGTCGCCGCCCGGTCGCAGACGCTCGCGTCTTAAAAATAGAGTCCTGTGACGGCCCAGTTAGACTTCAGCTCCCTGGGCTTCTCCACCAGGCCGATGACACGGCCGTCGGCGTCGAACTCTGCCACCCCGTAACGGTGTGGGTCGGCGACCCAATAGCCGAAGATGGTGGCTCCATCGTCTCTGGCGCTGACCTCCTTGAGCTGTTCCCCGAGCCCCTGGCCGTAGAAGATGTTGTCTCCCAGGATCAGATAGGAAGGGTCACCGCCGATGAATTCCCGCCCGATCAGGAAGGCCTGGGCGAACCCGCCCGGGTGGAGCTGCTCGGCATAGGTGAGGCGGATACCTCACTGGGACCCGTCGCCCAACAGCGACGCGAAGAGCGGCAGGTCGCGGGGGGAGGTGATCAGGATGTCGCGCATCCCCGCCAGGATCAGCGTGGATAGAGGATAGTAGATCATCGGCTTGTCATAGATCGGCAGCAGTTGTTTGCTGACCGCCCTGGTAATCGGGTAGAGCCGGGTGCCGGAGCCGCCGGCGAGGATGAGGCTTTTACGATTCATTGTAACTTGTTTCTGACTCGTTATTCTGCTTTGCAGATCGGGATCACTCGCGCAACCCGGACCAGATGGCCGTGCTCAGACGCTCGCCCCGATAGCTCCCGTCCAGCACCCGCGCACACCACTGTGGGTGGCCCAGGTACCATTGGACGGTGCGGCGCAGCCCGGTTTCAAAGGTCTCCAGCGGCGCCCACCCCAGTTCACGCTTGAGCTTGTCGGCGTCGATGGCGTAGCGCCGATCATGGTCTGGGCGGTCAATGACATAGGTCTTGAGGGCCGCGTGGGGGCGCCGGAGCGAGTTCGGCAACAACTCGTCCAGCAGGGCGCACAGAGTGTCAACCACCGCCAGATTGGTACGTTCGCTGTCGCCGCCCACGTTGTAGACCTCGCCCGGGGTCCCCGCCGCCAATACCCGTAGGATGGCTCCGCGGTGGTCGCCGACATAGAGCCAGTCGCGGATGTTGCCGCCGTCGCCGTAGATCGGCAGGGGCTCGCCGCACTGCGCCTTGTGGATCATCAGCGGAATCAGCTTCTCGGGAAACTGATAGGGACCGTAATTGTTGGAGCAGTTGATGGGCAACACCGGCAGCCCGTAGGTGTGAAACCAGGCCCGTACCAGGTGCCTCGTCGGTGGAGGCGTGCAGAAACCGGAAGTCGCGCCGTGCCGCCTCGCTGAGCTTGAGCCAGTAGGCGCGCGCCTGGTCGAGCAGGTTGAAGGTCCCCATCACGTTTGTGGTGATGAACTGCGCGGGCCCGTCGGTGGAGCGATCCACATGGCTCTCGGCGGCGAAGTTCACCACCGCGTAGTCGCTGAGCAGTTACGCGACCAGGGCGGGGTTACCGATGTCGCCGTGGGTAACCGTTTAGCCCCCCACTGGTTGCCAAGTAGCCATAGTGGGTCGCCCCGATCAGATGGCTGGTGAAGGCAATGGTGGGGCTTGAAGTCCTTGGCGCCGCTGGCGGATCACCTCGGCCAGAGACGGCCAGAGCGAGACGGCGCGTTTGCGACAGGTCTCGATTATGCTGGCCAAATGGGCGAAGGCGCTGGTGCCCTGCGTGGCGCGGGTTCCCATGCCGATGGGGCGGGCGATGACCCAGTGGCGCAGGGCGCGCTCAGCCTTGTTGTTGGTCAACGGCAGCTCCGGATGGTCGAGCACCACCCAGAAAGTGTTCCAGTCGTTGAGCAACTCGCGCGCCAGCGCACGCATCTTCATCATGCGCTGCAGAAACGCGATGGATGCCTCCACGATCGGCGCCATGAACGCCGCCGCGTGGGTATCAAGGCGCTGGCGCAACGTGATGGCCGAGGGAACTTGGTCGACAGCCAACGCCTCAGCGAAATACGGGTCGTGCCGGAACGCCTCGATCGCTTCAAAGTCGCTCTTGCCCAAACACAGCAGTCCGATGTAGCTAATCAGGATCTTGACATGCGGTATGGCATCGTTCCTGGCCGGCGCCGCTGCGGTCGCATCTTTCGCCAGGTCGGCGTGCTGGCTAATCGCCATCCCTATCAGTCCGAATCACGCGTAGGAAGTAAAATCAGCCTCCGATTTCGCAATGATCTGTCGTCGCACCATGTCACCTACGGAGTGAGTCTCAGGAATGCGCCATTTTAACTCTATCTCGCTGAAATTTCAATAGATCAGCGATTCCGTAGCTCATTTAGATCATTGAGTAATATTAATGTTCATATTAATACGATAAATAATTTTGCAGGTCGGTTGGCTGTCGAGTGGGTCAACGGGGTCTATGATTTTGACGGCCGAGGCGTCAAGCCGATATTTACCGAAGCCGACGAGAAAATAATCCTAGAGTGCTTAGAAATTGACACGCGTTCTCTGAGGAAAGTCGAGACAATGGTAATGGAACGGACTGGGAAGACAACGAGCCTATCAACATATCGTCTAATCATAAAGAAGAATTTTAACTAATTAAAAGTGAAACGAAAAAATCATAAAAAAAGCAAAACTGAAGACGAACGTGAGCGAGGCGTGAGTGATGTTGCAGAACTCAATAGTCTTGCCCAAGACGGTGAACTTGATCTCGTCTATTTCGATGCGTCAGGATTCAGTTTGCAGCCATATATCCATTATTCCTGGCAGGGCATCAGCCGGACTGGAACTCTCCGCATTCCTGCTTCGCATTCCATGCGGATTAATGTTCTCGCCTTCTTAAATCCGAAGGCGCAAACGGTTGACGCTTATAAACCAATCGGTCCGATGACCAGTTTGATGCTGATTGATATTATGGATGATTTTTGTAGCCTACTCACTGAACCAGTAGTTGTGGTGCTGGATAGCGCGCCGATTCATGTGAGCAAGGCAGTTAAGGAGCACAGGGAATATTGGGAAAAGTGCGGGTTGACACTGTGCTTTCTTCCGCGATACTCGCCAGAATTTAATCTGATTGAAATCCTTTGGCGTAAAATGAAATACGAATGGATTCCATCTCTGGCTTACGTGAGTAAGA
>JADNEJ010000380.1 GCA_016292295.1 Candidatus Thiodictyon intracellulare | reverse complement strand
CTTGAACGGCGCCAAAGTCGGCGACCTGTTCATGAGCCTGATCCACACCGCGGAATTCCACCAGGTGGCCCCGTTTGATTACCTGGTCGCCCTGCAGCGCCATCCAGCCGCGATGGCACTCGCCCCGCCGGCCTGGATGCCCTGGGATGACACCACCGCGCTGGCGCGCCTCGCCGTCGAACCGGCGCCGGACTGACCGCTCCGGCCCAGTGCCGCCCCCCACACCGCCATGCCAACGTCCCGACCACCAGCGTCGAGGCGAGCGCGGGCAGGCAGACTTCACCCCAGTTTGGTCCTGGCGGCTCGCCCGCACAGCGAACAGCGACACCGAAGCCGGCCACGGTGCCCGTCAACGTCGGGCCTTCCCTTCGCCAAGGGCGCGGGGTTCCCACGCTACCGGAACCGTGCTCGGAATTCATGCAGCCTTGCCGGAAGGACATGGTGCATCGGCTGCGCGAGCACTGGGCGTCCTTGCTACGCTCGACCGCCTGGTACCTCAAGCCGCAGGCCACCTTTTCCGACTGCCTGGCGCTCGTGCGCCGCACCATCTGGGCCGAGGGGAATGACGTTAACTCGCTCGCGGATCAGGATCAGGTGGTAATTTCCCGCTCCGCCTGGGAGCGCGTGCTTGCGTCACTGGCCGCGACTGCCTGAGCGGCAGCGCGCGGCCTTGATCACAAATCCGCCAAAAGCCGGCTGGCCCATGTGGGTTTACGCGCGCAAGACTATGTTCTGCAAGGGAGCGGCGACGCCGGGACTGAACAAGGTGGGCGGAATTATGATCAAGGCCGCAGCGCGCGGCATGCCCGGCCGCCGCACCGGGGCCGCGTAGCGGACCAGACGGATTGGCTCCATGGTCCTCCAGGGCCCGCCGTGCGGACCCTGGCCACCCGATTGCCGGTTGCGGCTGGCACGATGATCGGGGTCGTCTAAAATGGCCAAAGTCGAGCGTAAGTGGTCCGAGCGATTCCATCGCTAGGTACTAGTCGTAGTCGCTCAAAGAGGTCCAAGAGGGGGGCAACTTTGTGAAAGGTCTCCCGGTATTCGGACTCTGCATCGGAGTCCGCAACGATCCCGCCCCCGGCCCAGAGGCGAGTGAGCCCGCCGGAATGGACCAAGGTGCGAATGACGATGTTCGTATCCATGGCCCCATCGAAGCCAAGATAACCGATGGCCCCGCAGTAAATCCCGCGCCGGTTGGGCTCCAACTCCTCGATGATCTCCATCGCTCGCCGCTTGGGAGCACCGGTGATGGAGCCGCCGGGAAAGCAGGCGCGCAACAGGTCGAGCGCGGTGCGGCCCGCCGCTAGGCGCCCGCACACGGTACTGACCAGGTGGTGGACGCTGGCAAAGGCCTCTACCGTGAACAGCGTCGGGACCGCGATGCTGCCGACAGTGCAGACGCGGCCCAGATCATTGCGCAACAGGTCCACGATCATGAGATTCTCCGCCCGGTCCTTGGGGCTCGCGCGCAGTTCCTCGGCAAGCCGCAAATCCTCTCCCGGGTCTGCCCCCCGGGGCCGCGTGCCCTTGATTGGCTTGGTCTCCACCAGGCCGTTGCGCACCCGCAGGAAGCGCTCCGGCGACGAGCACAGCACCTGACAATCGGGGGTCCCCAGGTAGGCACCAAAGGGGGCTGGATTCATGACCCGCAGTTCCCGGTAGGCCAGCCAGGGGTCGCCCCGGGTCGCCGCCGCGAAGCGCTGGGCCAGATTGACCTGGTAACAATCCCCCTCGCACAGGTAGCGCTGGATACGGGCGAAGGCGTCAAGATACGCGGCGCGACTCAGGTTCTGGCGCACCGGTTCCAGGACGCGGAAAGGCACCCGGGGCGGTTGCGCTCCGCCGCCGGCGGGCGCATCCGCGAACAACCTTCGACGGCCCTCCAATTCAGCAAAATTCGTGCCAATAAGCCGGCTACGATTGGCTTCATGGTCTACTACCAGTGCCCAGTCATAGATGCCGACCGCCAGATCCGGTGTGCCCTCGGCGTCCACCGCCAGACTCGGCAGGGGCCCCAGCCGGCGCGCCAGGTCATAGGCGAACCAGCCGATAGCCCCGCCGCTGAAAGGCAGGCCCGGCGCCCCGGCGCGTACGGGCCCCAGCGCTTCCTGTACCAGATCGAAGGGGTCGGCCCGAGAGACCTGGACCGCGGACCCGGTGCGGATCTCGGTCGTCGACCCGCGGGTGACCAGAACCTGGCGGGGGTCAGCGCTCAGGATGTCGTAGCGCCCTTGGGTACAGCCGGGCCGGCCGCTGTCCAGGAACATGGGCCAAGCCCGTCCGAGCAGTTCCGCGAACAGTGGGGCACTGTCCGGCCGGTAGGGCAGGTCGAGGACGTGGGGCGGATCAGGCAGCAGCATCGTCGTCGTAAGAAAGTATACCTAAGCGATAGCGATTTTCGGTTTTTTATTCCAGATAATTTGGAAATTCTCAGCGAGAAGCGTTCAGAGTAGCGGGGCAAATGCATCAAGTTCACCGAAGAACTTGTTGCAGGCACCTCGAAACGTTTCAAACGTGTCGTAATATTGATTGTAAAGCACTTGGCGTTTGAAGAATTTCCAGAAGCGCTCAATTAAATTAAGATTTTTACAATAGGGCGGAAGTAGCTCCAGTTGGATTCGCGATGTCGTCAGATACGCGGCAACCGCTTTCGACGTGTAGTAACAGGCGTTATCGCAAATAACGAGGATAGATAGGGCCGTCGGGTTCTCTTGCTCAAGCTGTTTAAACAAGGCGATCGTGGGCGCGGCGTCGATGGTCTCATCAAGCCGGACCTCTGCGCTCAACAACTGAACATTGATCGCACCATTGATGTTAAGCCGCTGGTGACTCATATTGCTCTGGATCGAGTGTTCCTTTCCGCGCTTGATCCAACCGTATCAGATCACTTGGTTATGTTGTGGATTTGTCGTATCCATGAAATAGATCACGTCACCTTCAGCGCTGTTTTTTATTGATATTTTCGCACTTCTCAGCGAATACCTCTTGAACCTCTGAAGCCGGGTGTTTGCCGGGTTCCAGTTTGGCTTTCTTGTAGACGTAGCCCAAGCGG
>JADNEJ010000239.1 GCA_016292295.1 Candidatus Thiodictyon intracellulare | reverse complement strand
CCACGCTACCGGAACCGCGCTCGGAATTCATGCAGCCTTGCCGGAAGGACACGGTAAATGCGCAGGTTGATTGCCTTGCCATGGCGGTTACTCTCGGCACTGGCAATCAGCTCCTGCAAATAGAACTCTGGACGCTCGAACAGGCCGGCATCGGAAGGGAACAAATCGATACCGATCTCGACCACGTGGCAAAAATGGCAGCAGGCCTTGCCAAAGGAATTGGAACTAGAGCGTCGCCGCCCCCTTGCAGAACATGGTCTTGCGCCCGCAAACCCACATGGGCCGGCCGGCCTTTGGCGGATTTGTGATCAAGGCCCCGCCATGGAGATCTCGGCGGTATCGATACCATAGGGGCAGAAGACCGAGCAGTGGCGGCACCGTGAGCATTGGTGGAAATAGCTGTACCACTCGTCGAGGACCTCGCGGGTCAGGTCCTGCGCCCCCCACCAGCGCGAGAAACAGGCGGCCGGCCAGGGTAAAATAGCGCCGATAGGCCTTATGCATCAGGTCGTGGCGCCTGACCGGCATGTTCTTCGGGTCCTTGGTACCGAGGAAATAGTGGCACTTGTCGGTGCAGGCGCTGCACGTGACGCACGCGTCCAGGTAGGCTCGCAGCGACCGATACCGGGTGAGGAGTTCTCCCATCTTCTCGATCGCCCGCTCCTGCCAGTTCTCAACCAGCTCTCCGGAAAATCCGAGAGGGCCTGGAAGTCGGGCTTGGACAGGAAGGGGGCACTGCCGGCCATGGTCCCCGGCGTAACGGCAGGGACGTCTGGGCACTGGCTCAGCACGGGAACGTCAAAGGTGGCCTTAGCCATGTTTCAATCTCGTATGCGGCAGTCGCAGATACCCCGTCGGCTTCATGACTTTTCCAGGCGCGACGCCCAGGGGGCCAGCAGCCGGCGCTTCCGCGGGTCGTCCACCTGATTGCGCGTCGGGCTGAAGAAGAGCCGGGGGCATGCAACCGTGTCATCCGCAACACGACGTCACCTCGGGTCGTCGGCGCCGGCGTGGTCGGGATCTTGAGCGGCGTCGGCGTGCGGCTGTATTGGACTACCTTGTAGGTCAGCTCCGAGACCAGGACCAAGGCGGCGAAATAGAACAGGAAGGCATATAGACCCGTCAGAAACGGCATGTTTCCGCTACCTCAGTGGCACCTGTCGGGAACCGGGGGAGGACCGCGGGCCTGGTTGCCCCCTCCCGCGGTGGGCGGCGATCAGACGCAACCGGTTGGCTTCGGCAGTCCGGCGAAACGGCACGCCTGTTTGGCCGGACCATAGGGGAACAGGCTGTAGAGATACTTGCTGTTACCCTTATCTTTACCGAGCTTCTTACCCACGATCTTGGTGAGCACGCGCACCGCCGGGGCGATCTGATATTCCTCGTAATATTCGCGCAGGAAATTGATGATGTCCCAGTGCTCTTCGGTGAGCTCCAGGTTGTCCTGTTTGGCCATTACCGTAGCGACGCAGGGCACCCACTCGTTCAGATCGGCCAGATAGCCCTCTTCATCCACGGCCAATTGTTTGCCGTCGACATCGATCATGTCAGCCATTGCGATTATCCAAAGCGTTTAATAAGTTGAACGAAACTACAACCAGGCCTGAACCTTTGCGCTGGCCGCGGCAAGGTCCACGAAGCCGGCATAATCCAGGACGCCGATCCCGGGGATCAGATGCCCTTCGGCGAAGCCTCGGGCCTTCAGATCCGGACCCAGCGCGTAGATCTTAACCGTTTTGAGGGCGTCCTTGACCCGGGCCGCAGCGCCGGTGTCGCGCAGCGCCGCGTAGACGCCGTCCTCGATCAGCAGCACGGCGGCACCCGGCGCCGCGAATTTCAAGCAAGAATCCAGTGATGTCCGCTCGAAGGGTGACTTGTTGACGGTGTGCAGGATATTCATGAGACCCCCTTTAGAAACTGAAGACCACGTCGGCCTCTGCCATCAGCTCGCAACCGCGGGACGCGTCGATCACCGTGACGATATTCTCCATCTCTTCCCCGGTATCGACATCCTCCCAGGCGATCTGTACCAGATTGTCTGCAGTCAGGCCACGTGCCGCGAGTGAGTCACGATCCACGTAGACGTTCTTGACCTCATAATCACCCAGGGTCCGGTAGGTCGAGGAGAAGTTCTTCATCCCGATCCCGCTCGGGTCCTGCCCCTTGACGAGTTGGTAGACGCCGTCGTCCATGAACATCAGACTCACCACTTGGTCAAAGGCGGCACTGATCAAGACCACCTCCAGCGACTCCCAGGCGTAGATGGTTCCGTACGGGGCCTTGCGGTTCAGATACAGGATTTTTTTGACGATTTCCGACATCGCTTGAGCGCGACCTTGATCACAAATCCGCCCAAGGCCGGCCGGCCCATGTGGGTTTGCGCGCGTAATACCATGTTCTGCAAGGGAGCGGCAACGCCGGGACTAAACAAGGTGGGCGGAATTATGATCAAGGCCCTTGAGCCTCCTTCAGTCGCCGAAGACGACGAGACGGTCGGTCTGGATGGCCGCCTCGACCAGTTGACCCAGGCCGGAAATCCGAAACCGGGGATGGAGATTCGTCGCGTCCTTGCCATTACGGCTCGCCTCGCCCTCGTCCACGATCCCGCGACGCTGAGCGGCGGCCACACAGACCACCAGGTCCAAGTGGTACTCCTCGGCCAATGCTGCCCAGCGGTTGACGATATGCCGATCGTCCTGGGGGGGCGTCGTCAGCCGGGTGGCGTTGTTCACACCGTCGTGATAGAAAAAAACCCGCAACACTTCATGCCCCTTCTCCAGCGCCGCCTTGGCGAACAGGTAGGCGCTATCCGCGGCCTGGTGCTGGTAGGGTCCTTCATTGATCTGCAGTGCGAACTTCATGGTGGCCTCGAGCCTCAGAAGCGAATGTAGGACGAGCTGTTGCAGCTCGCACGGGCGCCGCGCCAGGTATCGATATCTCGACTTTGGCCATTTTTGCAGTTGGGCGACGGCCCCGCGCGTGACGCCACGGAGTGCCGACGCGTGCGCTGAGCAGGGGGTTGCGGCGGCCGCTCGTCGCGACCAGGCGGCACCCGCCAGTG
>JADNEJ010000650.1 GCA_016292295.1 Candidatus Thiodictyon intracellulare | reverse complement strand
CAGCAACCCGGGTGAGTACCAGGGCGATTTGCGCTCCTTGCTGACGGAGAACTTTAAAATAACCGGTCGATTAGAAAAAAGAAAATTTGGCATTAGCTGAATTATAGCGCAGTAGGTGGCACGGGCACGGTTTGCTCGCGCGCGCAAAAAATAAAATAGGCCGTTGAGAATGCGGTTCGCGAAGCTCTAGCTTCGCTTGTTACCGGCTTTGGAAAGCAGGGCTTTCGGAGTCAGGTTCCCTTTTGCCGAACGGAGCATTCGCTCCGTCCGCAACGTTTTCTCCGGACTTGCAGGCCCACGGCAGTGATCAGGGACAGAATAAATATTCGGGACGGGGCGAATGCCCCGTCCCGCTCGCTGAATGCTCGTCCTCAGGTTGACGATTGCGCACGTCACACGCTGGTCTTATTTGCGCTCATTTGCGGATAAATCCTCTTTCTTGCCTCATCCGCCCGCCGCTTCCATCCGCCCCGCCTTCTCCAACACCATCGCCTCCAGCCCCTGCTTGTAGGCGACCATCCGCGCCCGCAGCGCCGGGTCCGCAGTCCCCAGAATCTGGACGGCGAGGATGCCGGCGTTCCTGGCGCCGTTGATGGCGACGGTGGCCACCGGCACCCCGGCGGGCATCTGCACGATGGAGAGCAGCGAGTCCTGACCGGACAGGGCGGAGCTCTTGATCGGCACCCCGATGACCGGCAGCGGGGTGAGGGCCGCCGCCATGCCCGGCAGGTGGGCGGCGCCGCCGGCAGCAGCGATGATAACTTGCAGGCCGCGACCCGCCGCGCTCTCGGCATAGTCATAGAGACGCTTGGGGGTGCGGTGGGCGGACGCGATGGTCATCTCATAGGGGATGCCGAACTCGCGCAGGATGTCCGCCGTCTCGTGCATTACCGGCAGGTCAGAGTCGCTGCCCATGATGATCCCGACCAGCGGCCGGGCCCCCGGGCCGAGCGCCGTTGCATTCACAGTGGTGCTCATGGATGGTCCTCTGCGGTAATCTCGATGATGGCGCGTACCTGCTCCGCCTTGTGCCGGGCGCTCGCCAGATCCCGGTCCAACACCGTCACGTGGCCCATCTTGCGCCGGGGCGCGGCCGCGGCCTTGCCGTAGATGTGCACGCAGACCCCGGGGATGGCGAGTGCGGCGGCCAGCCCCTTGATGACTGGGCGCCCGCGGTGCTCGGGCGCGCCGAGCAGGTTGATCATGACAGCGGGCGAGAGCTGGTCGGTGGCACCCAGGGGCAGGCCGAGCACGGCGCGCAGGTGCTGCTCGAACTGGTCGGTCATGTTCGCCTCGATGGTGTGATGACCGGAGTTATGGGTGCGCGGTGCCACCTCGTTGACCAAGAGGTCCCCGGTTTCGGTCAGGAACATCTCGATCCCGAACACCCCGACGCCGCCCAGGGACTCCGCCGTGCGCTGGGCCAGGGACGCGGCGGCAGCGGCGATCACGTGCGAGACCTCGGCCGGGGCTAGCAGCATGTCGAGCATGTTGCCCCCCGGGTGCATCTGCATCTCCACCACCGGGTAGCAGCGGCAGCTCCCGTCACGCCCGCGCGCCACCAGGACCGCGAGTTCCTTGGCGGCGTGGATGAAGCGCTCCACCAGGGACGGTACCGGGAAGTGCTGCGGATAGTCCTCGGCGCTATGCATGACGACCACCCCACGCCCGTCGTAGCCGCCACGGCGCACCTTCTGGACCAGCGGATAGCCGAAGGCGGCGAATGCCTCAGGGGTCGGCACCGGCATCGCGATGAAGGGCACGGTGGCGATACCGGCGTCCGTCAGTGCCTGCTTTTGGGTCAGCTTGTCCTGGATCACCGCCAGGACACGGGGGGCCGGGTAGATCCGGCGGCCCTCGCGCGCCAGCTCGTCCAGGGTCTCGCTGTCGATGTCCTCGATATCGAAGGTGGTGACGTCGCAGGACTCGCACAGCTCTCGCAGCTTAGCCGGATCGTGATAGTCGCCGACGATCTGGTGCCCGGACACCTGCCCGGCCGGCGAGCCGGGGGTCGGATCCAGCACCACGCAGGTGCAGCCCAGGCGCTTGGCAGCCTTGACCATCATGCGCCCGAGCTGGCCGCCGCCGATGATACCGATGCGGGCTACTGGGTAGGGGAATACGTCCATCGGCTAATCATGTCCGTTATCGATGGGATTGGGAAGCCCCTGGGGGCGAGGGTTCTCGCACGCGCACTCAATTGGAAGAGGTCCGAGGACGAACCCCGGAGCGACATTTGGGCGACGCGTTGTGAGTCAAGCCCGGTAAGGTCCGCGGTGCGGACCAGCAAGCCGGCCGCGACCGGATCAGCCGGGGAGAAGGCTGGCCCCTACCCCGCCGCGGCCGCAAAGAGGCCATTGACGCGGTTCCAGTTCACCACCGGCCACCACCCCTTGAGGTAGTCCCCGCGCTTGTTCTGATGCTTCAGATAGTAGGCGTGTTCCCAGACGTCATTGGCCAGGATTAGCGTGCCCTTCACTTCGACCAGGTCCATCAGCGGGTTGTCCTGGTTCGGTGTGGAGATGACCTGGAGCTTGCCCCAGGTCCAGACCAGCCACACCCAGCCGGAGCCGAAGCGTTTCAGGCCCGCCTCCTCGAACGCCTTGGTGAATGCGTGCCATGACAAGAAGTCCTTATTGATCTTGTCCTTGAGTGCTACAGACGGCTCGCCGCCCTGACCCGCCGGGACCATCAGGGTCCAAAACAGGGTATGATTGTAGTGTCCGCCGCCCAGGTTGCGCACCGCTGCTGACTTGGAGGCGCCCGCCAGCAACGCCTCCAGACTCTTGCCCTGAAGCTCAAGAGTGGGGGCCACGGCCTCATTGAGTGCCTTCACATAGCCCGCATGGTGGCGATCGTGATGGATCTCCGTGGTCGATTTGTGGATCACCGGCTCCAGTGCATCGACCAGATAGGGCAAAAGGGCGATGGTAAAGGCCAGCGCTGCAACCTAGTAGCCTGTCGGACTTCGGGGCCCCGTCGGGGCGACGGGGCCGGTACACTGTCGGGATCAACCCCGATGGCCGGAGTGCTACTGCCGATGCGCCGTTTCCACCCGTATGGACCGCGACAC
>JADNEJ010000182.1 GCA_016292295.1 Candidatus Thiodictyon intracellulare | reverse complement strand
CGGCGGGGAGTGACAGTGACATCGTGGAGCCTCCGGATCACCAAAAACGGGGCTCCTACGCTACCTAGCCAGGGACGGGATTTCATGCAGCCTTATCGGAAGGACACAAGTAGTCAACGATCTTATGGATGTCATCGGCGCGCAACCGGTTCTTGAGGTCGTCCTTCATGAAGCCGCCGCTGGCGTCGATCATGAAAATACCCTTGCGCGCCTGGGCGTCCTTCTTGTCGACGACGATGATGCATGTGGGGATGCCGGTGCCATAGAAGAGATTGGCGGGCAGACCGATGAGCCCGGCGATGTAGCCCCGGCGCACGAGGTTGCGGCGTATCTCGGTCTCCGCGTTGCCGCGAAAGAGTACGCCGTGCGGCAGGATGCAGGCCCCGGTGCCGGTGGCCTTGAGCGAGCGGACTATGTGCAACAGGTAGGCGTAGTCGCCCTGCTTGGCGGGGAGCACGCCGAAGTGCTTGAAGCGATCGAGTGGGTCCTGCAGCGGGTTGAGCCCGGTCGCCTAGCGCTTGTCGCTGAATGGGATATTGGCAGCGATATAGTCGAAGGTTTTGAGGTAGTCGCCGGCCTTGTACTTCGGGTCGGTCAGGGGGCCTTGATCATAATTCCGCCCACCTTGTTCAGTCCCGGCGTCGCCGCTCCCTTGCAGAACATTGTCTTGCGCGCGCAAATCCACATGGGCCGGCCGGCCTTTGGCGGATTTATGATCAATGATCAAGGCCGAACCCCGCCGCCGCGGGGTTTCTGGGCGAGCATCCGCACACTTTTTGCGCGGATGGCCGTCCGTGCGGCTGGCACCGCGCTCCGGGCCGCGCAACCGGTCCTCGACTCACCGTGCAGCGGTCTGAATCGGCAGGGGTTGCGTGGTCAGTTCAACCGGCCGACGGCCCTTGACGCTGGGGTGGCCCTTCACTGTCCTGGCGCGTTTGCAAGGCGTACCCGTGGCGCTCCTCTCGCGCGACGTGGGCCGCACCGACCCGCCGCACCACCCGGCTTTTTCACGCAGCCTTATTCAGTCTCAGGGCGCCATCGCGTACCTCAAGTATTTCTGACTCAAGGAGCCGAGCTTTTCTATCGCCCCGGACCCCTAACTATCTGTTCCTCAGCGAGCAGCACCGGGAGGCCCTGGCTCATCTACTCTACGACGCCGGGGAGCATAGCGGCTTCGTCCTGTTGACCAGTGAAGTCGGAACCGGCAAGACTACCGTTTGCCGCGCCTTCCTGGAGAAGTTGCCGGAAGCGGTGAACGTGGCCCTGATCGTCAATCCGGCCCTGACTGCGGACGAACTCCTGCGCGCGATCTGCGACGAGTTCCGGGTCCCGGTCCCGGCGAGTGAGTATTTCATCAAAGGGCTGGTCGACGGTCTGAATGACTATCTGCTGGCCGCCTATGCCGCGGGGCGGCGCCCGGTGTCGATGATCGACGAGGCGCAGAATCTACGCCCCAAGGTCATGGAGCAGGTGCGGCTGCTCACCAACCTGGAGACCACCAAGGCCAAGCTGCTCCAGATCTTCCTGATCGGCCAACCGGAATTGCGGCGGATACTGGAGCGTGAAAGTCTGCGCCAGCTCAACCAACGCCTCACCGCCCGCTTTCACCTGCGTCCACTGAGCACCGCGGAGACTGCCGCTTACATCCGTCACCGGGTGGCGGTGGCCGGGGTGGACTGCCCCCTGTTCACGGCGGACGCGCTGCGGCGGATCCATCAGGTCTCCTGTGTGGTGCCGCGGGTGATCAATATCCTGTGTTATCGTGCGCTGCTCGGGGCCTGTGTCACCCGCATCAATCAGGTGACCACGCGGGTGGTGGTGCGCGCCGCCGGCGAGGTACGCGGTGAGGGAGTCAGGACCGCGCCGCCGTGCGCCCTGCCATCGCGGCCGCGGCGGCCCTGGCACTGCTGCTCACCGCGGCTTGGTGATCTACGACCGGGCGCAGGGAGACCCGCTGGACTTGATCGCCGGTTGGCTGGGGGCGCCGTCGTCGGGGCTGGGCGCGGGTCCGCATTCCGCTCCGGGGCGGTCAGCCGGGGTATCTGATGCCGGTGCGCCGTCGGTGCGGGTCGGCGGCGTTGCTGACCTGTACGACGCCGACGCCGCCTCCGCGACGGTGGGGCCTGCCGGGGTTCCGGCGTCTGTCCCCACCGGAGCCGCCGCCGCTTCGGTGGCCGCCGCGCGGCCCATCGGCGCCGGCTCGGTGGGCGTAGCGGCGCTGGTGCCGGCCGCTGCCGTGCCCCCCCGCCGGAGTCCGACCCGGTGCTGCCCGGCGGCGATCCCAGACCACTGCCGCGCGTGTCGCTGGCGGGCGGCACGGGCGCTGCCGCGGTGGATGCCTTGGGCCTACCGGAGGTAGGCCGCCCTGCGCGTTCTGCTGCGCCGGTCGGGAATACGGTCCAGGACCTGGGATCGGGTGATCACTGCGGCCGGCTGGCGGTGCTCGGGCTGCGCTGTGAACGTGAGCAGGGCAAGCTCAGCCATGTGTGTTTCTATGACCGGCCCGTCCTGACGCGGATGAAGGATGTCGGCGGCGCCCGCCGCTACGCGGTGCTCGGGGCGCTCGATAAGTCCCACGCGACCTTTGACCTGTTCGAAGGTACCGAACTGGTTCCCATCGCCGAGATCGATGCGTTCTGGACCGGCGACTACACCGTGGTCTGGCAGCCCCCACCCACCGGAGCCTCGGCGATCAGACCGGGGGCCGCCGAAGAGTCCGTGCGCTGGCTGCGGCGGCTGCTCGCAAGCGTCCCGGCGAGCGGCCTGGCGGACAACGGCCTGGGCCGGTTCGACGCGGGCCTGACCGCCGAGCTGCGGCGGTTCCAGACCGCGCGGGGGCTGGTGGCGGATGGCATCGCCGGGCCGCGCACCCTGGTTCAGCTTGAGAATGCCGTGGCCGTGCCGGATACGCTCCACCTGATGACCCCAACCCTGGCCGCGGAGGTTGCCGCCCAGAGGGCCGACGGGTTCGCCGCCGCGCCCCCCGGCCCTGCCGACGGGCGCCGGCCTGCCATGAGCTACATCCTAGAGGCAACTCCGGCGGCTCACGAAACCGCTCCGACCAATGGGGGTGATGCTGGTCGCGT
>JADNEJ010000419.1 GCA_016292295.1 Candidatus Thiodictyon intracellulare | reverse complement strand
GTGGACGCTGGTCTGCCTGGCGTGGAACCTGAAACGAATGGCCGTATTACGTCTGTAGTCAGGGGGACACCGCTGAAAACTGAGTTTCTAGCCGAAAACCGTATCTTTTTTGCGACAAAAGCCCGTCAAAAGGCCTCAGGCGATGGCGTCGGTCGCTAAGTCCGACAGGCTGCTAGCAACCGCTAACCAGCGGCTTGCCGCCGCAGGCTCACCCACATGGTCAAACCCGTTTACAACCTCCCCGAGCAGAGCACCAGTGACGACGACGCGATCCGGCACTGGCTGGACAACCTCGTGCCCAACTACGCCCTGGAGGAACGCAAGCTGATCGCCGGGGCCTGCGCCGCGCTAACCCGCTGCCGCGGCGACCGTCGCATCGAGACCGGCGAGACCCATGTGCGCCATGTCCTGTCCACCGCGGACATCCTGGCCCAGTCGCGCATGGACCATGAGACCCTGATCGCCGCCCTGCTCAACGGCTGTCTGGGCCTGGGCGACCTGACCGAGGCGCAACTAGCGGACCGCTTCGGACCCGGTATCGCCCGCATGGTCGGAGATCTGGCGCGCATCGGCCAGATTGCCAACGTGGAGGCGATCATCGCCGCCAAGGACCAGGAGCAGCATGAGGAGAACCTGCGCCGCCTCCTGCTCGGCATCGCCGAGGACGTCCGGGTGGTGCTGGTGGTGCTCGCGGAGCGCCTGCACCTCATGCGCGCCATCAAGAATCTGGAGCGCGAGCAGCGCGCCCGGATCAGCCGCGACACTCAGCGCATCTATGCCCCGCTCGCCAACCGGCTCGGCATGTGGCAAGTCAAGTGGGAGTTGGAGGACCTGGCACTGCGCTACCTGGAGCCCCAGGCCTATCAGCGTGTCGCCCGCGCGATCGACGAGCGGCGCGAGGAACGGCAACGCTACATCAAGGAGGTCATTGCGACCCTACAGCGCACCTTCGCCGAGGCTGGGATCAAGGCCGAGGTCACCGGCCGGGCTAAACACATCTACAGCATCTGGCGCAAGATGCAGCGCAAGAGTGTGGACCTATCCCAGATCTTCGACCTGCGCGCGGTGCGCGTCCTGGTTGACACGGTGGCCGACTGCTATGCCGCCCTGGGGCTCGCCCACGGACTCTGGCGCCACATCCCCAAGGAGTTCGACGACTATATCGCGAGCCCCAAGGGCAACCTCTACCAATCGCTGCACACCGCGGTCGTCGGCCCCGGGGACAAGCCGCTGGAGATCCAGATCCGCACCCATGGGATGCACAGTCATGCCGAACTGGGGGTGGCCGCCCACTGGGCCTACAAGGAGGCAGGCAAGGGCCCGGACGCTGAGTTCCAAGGGCGAATCAACTGGATGCGCAGCTTCCTGGAGCTCAAGAGCGAGGGCGAGGACGCCACTGACATCCTGGAACGCTTCAAGTCCGAGTTCGAGCCCGTCCAGATCTATGTCCTCACCCCCCACGCCAAGGTCATCGAACTGCCCAAGGGGGCGACTCCGCTCGACTTCGCCTATGAGGTGCATTCGGAGATCGGCCATCGCTGCCGGGGTGCCCGGGTCAACGGGCGCATCGTCCACCTGAGCTATCGGCTCAACAGCGGCGAGACGGTCGAGATCCTGACCCAGAAGAACGCCGCCCCCAGCCGCGACTGGCTCAGCCCCCACCAGGGCTATCTCACCACTGCCCGCGCCCGCAACCGGGTCCGTCAATGGTTCAAACAACAGGACCACGACCTGCATTGGCAGGCCGGGCGCGCGGCCCTGGACCGCGAACTGGTGCGCCTCGGCATCAGTGAGAAGCCTCAACCCGAGCAACTCGCCCCCCGCTACAACTTCAAGCGCGGAGAGGACCTGCTGGCCGCCATCGGTCGCGGGGACCTGTCGGTCGGCGTGGTGGCACGCCAAGTGGGCGAACCGCGGGCCCCGGATGGGCGCGGCGAGGCGCGGGAGCCCGAACCGCGTACCAAGGCACCGAGCAAGCCCAAGCCCGGCGCCGGGGAGGTCGTGGTCGAAGGGGTGGACGACCTGATGACCCAGATCGCCCATTGCTGCAAGCCGGTCCCATACGACGCCATCGTCGGCTACGTCACCCGCGGCCGCGGCATCACCGTGCATCGGCGCGACTGTCCCAATGTCCGCCACCTGCCCGAGGGGGAGACGGCACGGCTGCTGCGCGTGCGCTGGGCCGACCAGCCGGCCGACGCCGCCTACCCGGTGGACCTGCTGGTCATCGCCGCCGACCGCAAGGGCCTGTTGCGGGACATCTCGTCGGTCTTGGCCGACGCCGACGTGGACGTACTAGGAGTCAACTCACACTCCGAGCGCACCACCGACACCGCCGCCATGCGCTTCACGGTGGAGGTGCGCGACAAGGCCCACCTGGACCTGGTACTGGCCAAGCTGACCCAAACGCCCGACGTACTGGAGGTCCGACGGGCCTCGTGAGCCGACCTGAGACTCCGTGGGAGCCGCATCCGGCCGCGGCCGGACCCCGCCCGCGTGCGACCGTGGTCCGAGCTTGCCCAGGTCACTGATTCGGGTCGACACCCAAGGCCCGCAACTGCGCCGCGAGTCGGTCACCCCGCGCCCGCTCGTGCTCGACCAAGGCCCGCTCCTGCTCGAACAGCGCCTGCTCCCGCAGCACTGCCTTCGGGAGTGTCGGAACCAAGGTGCCGGTATCATCGTAGAAGCGCAGCAGTCCATCCAGCACTCCCAGCGCCAACCCCAGGACGCCGTTGGGCAGGTGACCCCGGGCATCCGCGGCGATCAGTCGATAGTGGCCGTCTGCCAGGCTGAAACCGGCCAACTCACCGGTATCGGGCGAGAACCAGAAATACTCCGGAGTACGAAAGACCGTCTCATACAGGGTCTTCTTCAGCGTGCGATCGGTGTGGGCCGTCTCGTCGGAGAGCAGTTTAATAATCAGATCCGAGTAGCGCCCGCCCTCCAGCCAGACGGTCCAGGAGCACCGCGGGCACCGCTGCACATCACGCACCACGAAAAAGTCCGGACCGCGCAACTCGCGGCGGCTGTGCCCTTCCGGCAAGGCTGCATGAATTCCGAGCGCGGTTCCGGTAGCGTGGGAGCCCC
>JADNEJ010000172.1 GCA_016292295.1 Candidatus Thiodictyon intracellulare | reverse complement strand
CCGTCCAAGGGCCTCAGGCGGTGGCGCCGGTCGCTAAGTCCGACAGGCTGCTAGTGGTGCAGCTGCTACAGTCTTGGCGCTGGACGCAAAGCATCCGCACTTGCTCCCACGCTGGAACGTCGCTGCCATTAGGTTAAGCGTCGCACCACCTCCTGGAGTCGAAGGGAACGCGGTCCGCGAGTGCGGCTTAATTTAATGGCAGTGAGTCGCCGGTTGGCCATTAGATAGGATTGCCCTCGCCTTCATCAGGCACCATATCGAGCCGTTCAATACTCAGCAGGTACACCCGCCGGCTGTCCGCCCGCATCACGGTGAAGCGGAAGGGGGCGATTTCGACCGCTTCGCCCCGTTTGGGCAGGTGCCCCAGGGCATTGACAACCAGCCCGCCGATGGTGTCGAACTCCGCGTCGGAGAGGTCGGTTCTGAAATAGGCGTTGAAGTCCTCGATGGGGGTGCGGGCCTTAGCGCTGTACTCGTTCTTGCCGCGGCGGAAAATCTCAGCGCCCTCGTCGTAGTCGTGTTCGTCCTCGATCTCACCGACGATCTGCTCCAGCACGTCCTCAATGGTAACCAGGCCCGCCGCGTTGCCGTATTCATCGACCACCACCGCCATGTGGTTGCGGCTGGCACGGAATTCCTTGAGCAGGACATTGAGCCGCTTGCTCTCCGGGACGAAGACGGTAGGACGCAGCAGGTCACGGATGTTGAAGGGGCGCCGACCGCTCTCCACGCAGAAGGTCAGAAGGTCCTTGGCGAGCATGACGCCCACGACCTCGCCCTTGTCGTCGCCGATGACCGGGAAGCGCGAATGGGCGGACTTGACCGCGATCTCCAACACTCGCTCCAGGCTGTCTTCGCGCCGGACGTAGACCATCTCCGCCCGCGGGACCATGATGTCACGTACCCGCAGTTCGGAGACCTGCAGGACGCCCTCGATCATGCTGAGCGCATCCGTATCCAGCAGGGCACGGCTCTTGGCGTCCTTGAGCAGTTGGATAAGCTGTTCCCGGTTTTGCGGCTCACTGCCGAACAAATGGGTCAGCCGATCGAACCAGTTGCGCGGTCGTAAATCGTCGAACGATCGATCGCTCGTCATGGGTTGGCGGGAGGATCCAGGTAGGGTGGCGGGAATCCTAACCCGATAAGGATAGCCGTTTCCAGCCCTTCCATGAGCTGCGCGTCGGTGTTGGTCAGATGATCGTAATTGAGCAGATGCAGCACGCCGTGGACCACCAGGTGGGCCCAGTGGGCGGACGCCGCCTTGCCCTGCTCCAGGGCCTCAGTGCTCACCAAGGGGGCGCAGATCACCAGGTCCCCGAGCAAGGCGTCGAGCCCCGCTCCCCCGGGCAGACCCGGCGGCGCCTCGAAGGGGAACGAGAGGACATTGGTCGGCCGATCTTGCCCCCGAAAGCGCAGGTTGAGCGCGTGGCCCTCGGCCGGGTCCACGATGCGGATTGTCAGCGCCGCTCGCTCCCGGCGACCCGCCAGCGCCGCGGCGGCCCAGCGGGCGAAGTCCGCCGCAGCTGGGAGGTCGGGCGACTGCGTGGCTACCTGAAAGTCGATGTAAAGTTCCACTGCTGTAACCCCAAGAAGAAACTTAGCCGCAAATGAACGCAAATAACACACGAACTTGACGATTGGTCGAGCGTCACCGCGAGGGTCAACGAGTACGATATCTCACGCTGCCGATGCATCTTCCCGCTCCCCCGGCCCCGGCGCTGCAAGTGAGAGCGGTGAGTGAATGGGGATACCACTGACGATGTGAATTTGCGTTCATTTGCGTTCATTTGCGGCTAAATCTTTGTTCCCGGATGCCTGAGACCGCCCCAGCGGTTCCGGCCGGTCGAAGGCTTCATAGGCGTGGACGATGCGCTGGACTAGGGCATGGCGTACCACGTCCCGAGCATTGAAGAAGGTGAAGCTGATACCGCCCACGTCCTTTAAGACCTCCACCGCCTGACGCAGGCCCGACGGCTGGCCGCGGGGCAGATCCACCTGGGTCACGTCACCGGTGATGACGGCGGTGGAGCCGAAGCCGATGCGGGTCAGGAACATCTTCATCTGCTCGGGCGTAGTGTTCTGGGCCTCGTCCAGGATGATGAAGGCGTCGTTCAGGGTGCGCCCACGCATATAGGCGAGCGGCGCCACCTCGATCACGTTGCGCTCCAAAAGCTTATTCACCTTCTCGAAGCCGAGCATCTCGAACAGGGCGTCATAAAGCGGCCGCAGATAGGGATCGATCTTCTGGGCCAGGTCCCCGGGCAGGAAGCCGAGCCGCTCCCCCGCCTCCACCGCCGGGCGCACCAGGAGCAGGCGCCGCATCCGGTCCGACTCCAAGGCTTCGACCGCACTGGCCACGGCCAGATAGGTCTTGCCGGTCCCCGCCGGACCCACGCCGAAGGCGATGTCGTGGTGGGAGATAGCATGCAGGTATTCCTGCTGATTCGGCCCCCGTGCCCGCACCAGCCCTCGCTTTGTCTTGATGACCAGTTCCGACAGGCGGCTGCCCGCGGGCAGCGTCAGCTCGTCCGCGCCGAGTGCCCGCAGCGACAGGTAGATCGACTCCGGACTCAAGACCTCGTCGACGGTGTTGGCATACAGGTCTCGCAGGAGCCGGCCCCCCAGGCGCACCGCTGCCCTCTCGCCGATGAGCCGAAAGGACATGCCGCGGTTACTGATCTCGATCCCGAGTCGGCGCTCGATCAGCCGCAGGTGTTGCTCGAAGGGTCCGCAAAGATTGGCGAGCCGCGGGTTGTCCGCGGGGGCCAATTCCAGGTCGAGTGATTGGGGTTGGGCAGACAAGAATTTCAGATTTCAGGGTGATGATTGAAAGATGAGGAATGAGGGATCACTAATGAGGGATCACTAGTACATCGCGATGCAATAGCTCGGACCACTTTAGGCTAGGCTGCCAGTGGCTTGCCCTAGTATGTCCAGCGGAAAGGCGTGACCATCGCCTCATTGAAGTAGTCGATGAATTCGATGAATTTGTTGATCTTATCGCATAGATCTTCGACCGAAAGAAAATTTTCTTGTCGAATAACTTTGCGGGCCAAGATCGAGAACAAAATTTCAATCTGATTCAGCCA
>JADNEJ010000117.1 GCA_016292295.1 Candidatus Thiodictyon intracellulare | reverse complement strand
TGCCCTCACCAGCCATCTGATCGGGGCGACCTGCTACGGCTACTTGGCAACCAGGCGAGGCTAAACGGTTACGTTCCGACACCTGCGCGCCCACCGTCAGACCCGCCGCGGCCTGCACCTGATGGCTGCCGACCACTGCCCCCAGCCCTGCCCCGGGCGGAGGGCAGCGGGCTCTTCTTCCACCGCACCAACGTGCGCCCGCCCAAGCCCACTACCAGCGCGGCGCTGCGCTTCAGCCCCGCTGCGACCCGCTTCCACCTGGCCCTGACGCAGGACCAGCGCGAACGCTATCTGCGCCGGGAACAGTTCGATCCCACTCCCGAGCAGGCCGCCGCTAACTCGCCGGGTCAGGTGGTGGTGAGCTATCGGGGCGTCGTCCTGGGCGTGGCGATACTGCACCGCTCCGGCATCATCGAGATGCCTGTTTCCGAGCCAGTGGAGTGACTGTACCGGGGGGGCTGAGGGGCAACGCCTGGCCAAGCTCCCCGCTCATCGGCCGGCGCGGCACCACCGAACGGACCATAACCGGCGGCTCCTGGTCATGCGGTACACCGGTGCGGTCGTGGGGCGGGACCGCACAGGTGGGATGGTGGCGCCTGGCAGTCTGCAGGGCCTTCCCACTGCCCGTCGGAAGGGACTCCGGTCGTTGAAATTGAATGGTGCGCGGAGGGGGACTCGAACCCCCACGGGTTTTCCCACTGGAACCTAAATCCAGGGCGTCTACCAATTCCGCCATCCGCGCTGAGAATGGACTTGATTGTCGCGCCGCGATTCTACACCGGATGGGTGCCGCGGTGCGCGCCGGCGGCCCACGGGCCGCGGACGCTCAGCACTCCACGGGGCCCAGTTGCCCGCGCCGCTTCAACAGGTTCACGATGCGCTCGGTCAGGATCAACTCCAGCGCGTACATCATCTTGCCCCCCGAGGATCACCAGGGTGTTGAAGCCGGTGATCCTGATCCCGTCGATTAGGCCCTTGAGGTTGAGCTTGCACTCCACGCTGGGCTTGGGCGTCAGGACATAGAACAGCAGGTCGGTGTCTTGCGAGAGCGGTTCCCAGGGAGCGAAGGTTCCGAGCTCCTGGGCGTAACATTGCGCCTCGTCGGCGTCGTGGATATAGAGCAGCCGCTCCACGGAGCCGGAGCGGCTGCAGCTCTGGAACAGTTCCAACTGCTTATCGAACAGATTGCCCTCGGGTCCAAAGTGACTCAAGTTGCGGCCCTAGGCCTTCGCCTTAGCGAGTTAATACTTCATTTCCATAATATTTTAGCGATGGAAGCTGGCGCCCTCAACCACCGCGGCGCGGGCGCCGGTGCGCTGAACGATGTGCTCCAGGACATTCTTGACGGTGCTGGTGCCAGCGCCGGATGATCCGGCCACGGCGACGATGGGGTGTTTGATCGACATCGGTCTCTACTCACTCACAGGTCGTGCGGAGGCTGATCTCCCGGGGGGCGATGTTCGCCTATAGGGGCAGCGCTATCGGCACAGGATACCGGGATTGGGGCGGGGGGCGGTAACGACGCGACTTTTTCTGCCTGGCCGACCCCCGTCGCGCGCGTAGCCGCCGTGGTGTACTGCAATACACAGGCGACCGCCGGTGATCTCGCCAAGGCCACCGCACACGGGACCATAGTGCGCAAGCCAATACCGTTCCACCCCTGGCTGAGCCGGTGTCGCTGAACGCAACATGAGGTTGCGCACCTCGTCGCCCGTCGCGATGACTTGCCGGAAGATCGGCTCTAACCCATCGGCTAGGGCGGGAACGACCTCGCGTAGCGCGCGACCCAGATGATCGGCCGCCGGGCGGCCGTTGATCTCGACTATCCGCTCGTTGATCCGCACACAGCGAAGGTCCCGGTCGAAGACGGCCAAGTCGACCGGGGCGTTTTGGCAGATGAATTCCAACTCGGCGTGTTGCTCACGGAACAGCGCCTCGCTCGCCCGCAGTTGCCGTGCGCTCGCCCCCAGATCGGAGGTGCGTCGAAGGCCTTGATCATAATCCCGCCCATTTTAATCCCGCCCACCTTGTTCAGTCCCGGCGTCGCCGCTCCCATGTAAAACATGGTCTTGCGCGCGCAAACCCACATGAGCCGGCTGGCCTTGGGCGGATTTGTGATCAAAGCCCGTCGGGCCACCTGTTCCTCCAGCTCGGCATTGAGCCGACTGATCTCGTTTTCGGCCAATTTGTGATCGGTGATGTCCTGAGAGAGCCCGGCGTAGAGCGCAACCTCACCCACGGATGCGGCAAGCGGAAATCCGCGACTGTGAATCCAGCGCACCGATCCGTCGAACTTCAGGATCTGGTACTGGTGATTGTAGGACAACCCCCGGGTCCGCACGCTTAGTTGCCGCAGGACCCCCTCGCGATCGGCGGAGTAGACTGAATCGAGAAATCACCCTGGGTGGCGTACAATTCGCCCACCGGGCGGCCCTAGATTCCGCTCGTAAGCCGGGCTGACGTAGAAGACGTGCTTCATGGCGAGGTCGGCCCGTGAAAAGACGTCGCCGATCATCTCCATGACCAGCCGCAGACGCTCCTCAAAATCCGTCAGGCTTTGCTCAAGCCTCTTCGACTCGGTGATGTCACTAAATGTCACTAAAGATGCCGACCGTGCGTAGCGGTTGGCAGGCTGGATCGCGCTCGACCACCCGGCCCCGGTTGTGTACCTATCGCCATTGCCCATCCATGCACCGCATCCGAAATTGCTCATCGTAGAGTGGGTTGTCGGGCGCGAGCGCCGCCTCCAGCGGCCGCTGCACCCGGGGTTGGTCGCCGGAGTGCATCAAGGAAAACAAACCATCCGCTCCGTCCGGCACTTCGCGTTGCGCGTACCCGAGCATCGCAACGATTCGCGAACTCATGAACGAAGTCCCGCTGCGGTGATCGTACTCCCAGAAACCGATAAGTACCTCAACGGAAACATTCGTGGAGCGGGAGCGCCATGCCGTAAAAATCTAATTCGCAAATTTAATTCTAAACTCAGAATCCGAACGAATCTATTATTCGATGGATTGCGCAAACTAATGCAGTCATATTCACGTAAGCCAGAGATGGAATCCATTCGTATTTCATTTTACGCCAAAGAATTTC
>JADNEJ010000352.1 GCA_016292295.1 Candidatus Thiodictyon intracellulare | reverse complement strand
GGTCTGCCTGGCGTGGAACCTGAAACGGATGGCCGTATTACGTCTGCAGTCAGGGAAACACCGCGAAAAACTGCGTTTCTAGCCGAAAACCGTCTCTTTTTTGCCGCAAAAATCCGCCCAAGGGCCTCAGGCGGTGGCGCCGGTCGCTAAGTTCAACAGGTTGTTAGCCCCCGTCATGCTCCAAGACTTGCGCTGGCTGCGTCATTACCTGCGGGTGCGACTGATCGGCTGGGTACGGCAGCGCCGCAACCGTCCGCCTCAGACGGATGAATTGCTGTTCGTGGTCCAGGCGACCGCCCGCGGCTGGATCATGGAGACCATCTGCAAGAACCTCTGCGCCCATTACCCGGAGCGGGCGCGGCTGCACTACCCGGGCGCTCCCCACGAGCCGCTGCCGGCCGCCGCGGCCTATTTTTTCGTGCATCAGAACGAGGCGGTTACGACCCTGGCCCGGGACTC
This sequence comes from Candidatus Thiodictyon intracellulare, assembly GCA_016292295.1. GTDB lineage: Bacteria > Pseudomonadota > Gammaproteobacteria > Chromatiales > Chromatiaceae > Thiodictyon > Thiodictyon intracellulare. The sequence goes on along the minus strand of JADNEJ010000352.1, from coordinate 2,651 downwards.
CAACGTGTGGCGCGTCCGTCGTCTGGTCCAGTACACCCACCTCAGCCATGAGTCCACGGTGGTGCAGGCGGCCGAGATCGTCTACGCGCTCGATCATCAGAGCCGCGTCCTGACCATGAACAGCCGGGCGCGCGACGCGCTGATCGCGAGCGGCGCGCGGCCGCAGCGGGTCGCGACCTTGGTCGGGGCCGCGGACCCGGAGCGCTTCCGCCCCTAGCAGCGCCCGGGGACAGGGGTCGTGAGACTGAGCGCCGCCTACTATCCGCGCAAGAACCCGGAACTGATGGCGGCAGTGGTCCGCGCCATACCGGACCTTCACTTCATCCTGATCGGCAAGGACTAAGAGCAGTGGGACGGTTTCGCCGCACTCCCCTGACCTGGCGCAATTTCGAGTACCTGAGCATCCCTTACGCGGACTATCCCGCTGCCTACGCCCGCATGGACGTGTTCCTCTCCATCAGCGCCCTGGAGGGCGGACCCATCCCGCTGATCGAGGCGATGATGTGCAATCTGATGCCGGTGGTGAGCGACACCGGGTTCGCCCCGGACATCATCCGCCATGGAGAGAACAGCTATCTCTTCCCGGTGGACACCGACCCGCCACAGGTGGTGGGGTTGATCCGCCGGGCGCTGGCGAACCCCTGCGACGTCGCCGCCACCGCCAGCCACCTGAACTGGCAGGCCATGGCCCTGGAACTGAACTGCCTGGTCAAGGACTCCAGCCCCTGATCAGGCCGTCCCCGGTACCCGCTTGTCCCTGGCCCTGAGGACCAGCTACCACGACATACGGGGTTTCTCGGCCACAAAAACAACTAGATGTTGTAACTCGGTCTGGACATCTGCGCACCTTGGCCTAGAATGACGCGCAAACCGGACGGATCCCGCGCCGACCCAGAATGACCGCCGACCCCGAGGACCGACCACCATGCTCAACTGGGATGACCCGCTCACCGCAGCCCCGCCTGCCGCTCGCCAGGCACCGCCGCCCGCGGCCCGCGTCGCCGGCGCGGCACCCCAGGGCGGCGGCACCAGGCTCGCCCAGGCCGCCACCCGCTGGAGCGCCCACGACACCAGCGCCCATGTGCGCCCGGGGCGCGGCCTGGTCGCCAACGAGACCCTGATGGGCACCGCAGGCAGCGCCCCGGTAGTCGATCCCGACCCCTTCCTGCCTCAGGCGGAGTTGCCCTCCGAGGACACCCTGCTGTCCGGCCTGGCGTCCGGCGGACACCAGGCGGAAGCCGGGAACGACCCGGCGCCCGCGGGCGGGGCCTGCGGGCTCGAGTCGCTGGAGATGGGCGCCGAGCGGGTGCGGGTGGACGACAAGCGCATCATCAACTGCCGCGCGGATCTCAACCAGCTCGTCCCCTTCAAATACGACTGGGCCTGGCAGAAATACCTGGACGCCTGCGCCAACCATTGGATGCCGCAAGAGATCAACATGAACGCGGACATCGCCCTGTGGAAGGACCCCAACGGCCTTACGGACGATGAGCGCACCATCATCAAGCGCAACCTGGGGTTCTTCTCGACCGCCGACTCACTAGTCGCCAACAACCTGGTACTGGCCGTCTACCGGCACATCACCAACCCGGAGTGTCGGCAATATCTGCTGCGCCAGGCCTTCGAGGAGGCGGTGCACACCCACGCCTATCAATATGTGGTGGAAAGTCTTGGGCTCGACGAGGGCGAGATCTTCAACATGTACCGGGAGGTGCCGGCGGTGGCTCGCAAGGCGGAATGGGCCCTGCCCTTCACCCGCTACCTGGCGGACCCCTACTTCCACACTGGCACCCGAGAGAACGACCAAAAGCTCCTGCGCGAACTGGTCGCTTTCTATGTGATCTTCGAGGGGATCTATTTCTATGTCGGTTTCGTGCAGGTCCTCTCCATGGGACGGCGCAACAAGATGACCGGGACCGCCGAGCAGTTCCAATACATACTGCGCGATGAGTCCATGCACATGAACTTCGGCATCGACGTGATCAACCAGGTCAAGATCGAGAACCCGGCGCTGTGGACCGAGCCCTTCAACCAGGAGCTGGTGGCAATGATCCGCGAGGCGGTGCAACTGGAGGCGCAATACGCCTACGACACCATGCCGCGCGGCGTCCTGGGGCTCAACGCCTCGCTGTTCGAGGAATACCTGCAGTTCATCGCCAACCGCCGCTGCGCCCAGATCGGCCTGCCTGAACAATACCCGGGCGCCGCCAACCCCTTCCCCTGGATGTCGGAGGTGTTGGATCTGAAGAAGGAAAAGAACTTCTTCGAGACTCGGGTCACCGAGTACCAGACCGGCGGGGCGCTCAATTGGGACTAGTACCTTGCGATGGAATCGCTCGGACCACTTCCGGCTAGGCTGCCAGCGGCTTGGCCTGGTATGTCTAGCGGAAAGACTTGGCCATCGTCTCATGGAAGTAGTCGATGAATTTGTTAATTCTTATCGCATAGATCTTCGACCGAAATAAAATTTCCTCGTCGAATAACTTTGCGGGCTAAAATCGAGAACTAATTTCAATCTGATTCAGCCATGAACAGCACTTCGATAAGGCCATTGATGCGATTTCAACGATCGCCCTGTTCCAGCAACTTGAGCAAGGTGTTTAGGCGTGAAATGAAAGACGATGCGATGCGTGGGATCACAAAGAAACGCT
>JADNEJ010000549.1 GCA_016292295.1 Candidatus Thiodictyon intracellulare | reverse complement strand
CAGCCGATGCTGAAGGAGACCCAGACGATGTACGATCGGATGATCCAGCAATCCGCTGGTCTAGGTAACATGGACCGCGCCTGGCAGCTGGTCCAGGAGGCCGAGCGGGCCGGCTCCGCCACAGCGCGTGCGACCTTCGTCGGCGCGGTGGAGAACAAATAGGGGTCACGGGAGCGCCGGGCTCCCTGGGAGCGCAGAGCACCTGCCCGGCGCTCCCAGGGGCGCTCGGGCAGAATGGAGTTTCCGCTTTTCTCAGGTCTTCGGTAGACTCTCGAGCCTAGCACTTACCAACCCCGGAGTCGTCCATGCACCGCACCAGCGGCATTTTGCTGCACCCCACGTCCCTCCCGGGGCCCTTCGGCATCGGCGACCTGGGGCCGACTGCCCACCGTTTCGTCGATTTACTCACCCAGGCCGGCCAAGGACTATGGCAGGTCTTGCCGCTCGGGCCCACCGGCTACCGGGATTCACCCTACCAGTGCATCAGCGCCTATGCCGGCAACCCCTTGCTGATCAGCCCGGAGTCCTTGCTCGCGGCCGGCTGGATCGACCCCGCGGACCTCGAACACCCGGACTTTCCGGACGCGAGCGTGGATTTCGGCCCGGTCCACGCCTGGAAGCGCGCCCTGCTCGATCGCGCCCACCTGGGTTTTCGCACCCGCGCCGACCAGAGCCAGCGCGACGCCTTTTCCCACTTCCAGGAGGAACACCGCGACTGGCTGGCCGATTACAGTCTCTTCAGCGCGCTCAAGAGCACCTTCGATCTGCGGCCCTGGGCCGCCTGGCCGGCGCCGCTCGCGCTGCGCGAACCGGCGGCGCTCGCCGCCTGGGCCCAGGGCCATGAGGCGCAGATCGAGCGCGAGTGTCTGGTCCAGTTCTTTTTTTTCAGCCAGTGGTCGGCGCTGCGCAACTATGCACACGAGCGCGGTATCCACCTGGTGGGCGACATGCCGATCTTCGTCGCTCATGACTCTGCCGAGGTCTGGACTCATCGCGAGTGGTTCCAACTGGAGCCTGACGGCCAGCCCACCGTCATCGCCGGGGTCCCGCCCGACTATTTCAGCCCCACCGGCCAGCGTTGGGGTAACCCGCTCTACAACTGGCCCGCTCTGGCTGCCGACGGCTACGGGTTTTGGGTGCAACGCCTGCGCCGCCTGCTGGGGGTCACGGACCTGGTGCGGGTGGACCACTTCCGCGGCTTTGCCGCCTATTGGGAGGTTCCGGCGAGTGAGGAGACGGCGGTTAACGGGCGTTGGGTCCCGGGTCCCGGGATGGACCTCTTCCGCGCCTTGCGTGACGCTCTGGGCGGGGACCTGCCCCTGATCGCCGAGGACCTGGGTGTCATCACCCCGGACGTGGAGACACTGCGCGACGGGCTTGAATTGCCGGGCATGGCCATCCTCCAGTTCGCCTTCGAGGATACGAGCGAGGATTTCGGGTACTGCCAGTTCCTGCCCCACAACCACCAGTCGCGTCAGGTGGTCTACACCGGCACCCACGACAACAACACCATCGGCGGCTGGTGGTCGGAGCAAGAGGAGCCGATCCGCTCCCTCGTCGGCCGCTATTTCGACACCGACGGCAGCGAGCCCCATTGGACCTTCATCCGCGCTGCCCTCGCCTCGGTGGCCACCCTGGCCCTGTTCCCCATGCAAGACCTGCTGGGCGCCGGTGCGGCGGCCACCATGAACCGTCCCGGCACCGCGCAGGGCAACTGGGTCTGGCGCTACTGTGAGGAGGAGCTGGACCCCGCCGCGGCCGACCGGCTGCGCGAACTGAGCCGTCTCTACTGTCGACGGCCCTATCCGCCGGCTGGTGGCTGAGCCTCATCGGCGCCGCTCACGAGAGTCGCCGGCGCCGCCGCCTCAAGGGAGCTGGACCAGCCACGGCGCCGACCAGCCGGGGCCTCTGTGCTCCGCGATCACCGTGGTGTCGATCCCCCCGCGCAGGTTGAAGTCCGCCGTCAGGCGCATGAAGCGGGGCCTGGTGGCCGCCACCAGGTCGTCCAGAATGCGGTTGGTCACCGCCTCATGGAAGGCCCCCTCGTCGCGATAGGACCAGACATAGAGCTTGAGCGATTTGAGTTCCACGCACTGCTGGTCCGGGATGTACTCCAGAGTGAGTTCAGCGAAGTCCGGTTGACCGGTCTTGGGGCACAGGCAGGTGAACTCCGGCACGCGGATGCGGATGATGTAATCACGCCCGGGTTGCGGGTTATCGAAGGTCTCGAGGGACCGGCTGGGGGCACTGGGCATGGGGGCGTCTCCGGAGTCGCAGGGTTCAGGTCGGTGGCGTGGGCCGCGAGGACAAGGCGCAAGTGTACCTGCCCGGGCGGATCGGCGGTCTGCCAATCCCCTCTCTATACAGGGCTTAGCAGCCTGTCGGACTTCGGGGCCCCGTCGAGGCGGCGGGTCCAGTACACTGTCGGGATCAACCCCGATGGCCGCCCGATGGCCGGAGTGTTACTGCCGATGCGCCGCTTCCACCCGATGGACCGCGACACTGACTTGCTTCTGCCGCTGTCGGTGCAGGACTGGCTGTCCAAGGGCCACCTGGCACGCTACGTGGTCGAGGTGGTGGAAGGCTTGGATCTGGGCGTGCTGGTGCAGGCGTATGACGGCACTGGGAGCACGCCTTATCACCCGGCCATGCTGTTTTGGCGTTGCTGATCGATGGCTACGCCACTGGGCGCGCTTCGACAGCGTCTGCCTGGACGGGACCAAGATTCGCGCCAACGCCAGCCGCCACAGTTCGCCTTGTTCTATGGGCATGCGGAGACCCTGGAGGCGCACCTGCGAGCCGAGGTCCAAGCACTGCTGGCGTTGGCCGAGCGCACTGACGGCGCTTAGGTCCCGGACTGGATGAGCATCCCGGCAGAACTGGAGCGTCGCGAGGAGTGTCTGGCGGCGATTGCCGCCGCCAAGACCAAGATTGCCGGCATTATGTAGCAAACGCACATGGTTACTTATTCAGTCATTTGGCCTAGACTTTGGTTATTTTAGGCGACCCAGATCATCGTGCCAGCCGCAATCGGCAAGCGGGGGGCCAGGGTCTGCGCGGCGGACCCTGGAGGACCATGGAGCCAATCCGTCTGGTCCGCTACGCGGCCCCG